>NZ_JBLJBV010000086.1:0-25820 GCF_047638075.1 Phaeovulum sp. | reverse complement strand
GCACTCGCAACAGCCGCATGACCCCGTCGCCGACCTTTGGCCCAGGCAAAGCCGCCCTGTTCCAATCGCTTGTAGATCATCCGTTGCCCGGCAGGCGATGCTTGCATCGCCGAGAGGAACGATCCCGCTGTCGTCCCAAAACAGAACCTTGATCCTGTTGCCACGCTTCGAGCGGAACACCACCATCCCCCCGCCTTCGGCGCAAAGCCCAGCTCGGCATGCGCCATGGTCGCCAGCCCATCGTGCCCTTTGCGAAAATCCACCCGCTGCCCGGCAGTGCATGGCTGCATGCACGAGAGGGGGCTTGGTTGCGATCACGGTCCTGACGGCCTGATCTGGAAAGATCACAGCACCTTCCCCAGCGCCGCCGCCAAGGCCGCCGCACGATCGGGGCTGCAATTCGGCGTCACATGCAAAACTGCGCCGCAGATCTCGATCTTGATCACCCCCGTATCTGCCGACGCGGCGGCCGTGGCAGCAACCGATCGCTCGATCATCAGCGGCACGAATGCCGGGGCCGCCTTGATCGGCACCACCAGCTCCCCTTTACGCACCTGACCGCGCCATTTCGAAAGATGCCGGGCAATCAGCCCATACTTCGCCGCAACATCGCAGACCCGCGCGCCGGGCTGAAAACTCTCGGCCACAATCCGCGCCTTGATGTCATCCGGCCAGCGCCAACGCCCGGTCGGGCCATCATGGACCTCGATCCGCGATACTCCCCGCGACCCGCGCACCTCCATCCGGTGCTCATGTTGGTGCTCCATGGCCAGTGTCGATGAAGTGGTCCGGCAAATTCAGACAGCGTGCTAAGATGAATCCAGCACCGACGACGGGATACAGAAATGACGACGGGACGCAGTTTTCCCGACAAGTTCAAGGCCACGGTTGCGCTTGAGGCGTTGTGTGGAGAGAAGACGGCGCAAGAGATTGCAGCCAAGCACAAGATCCACCCAACTCAGATGACGACTTGGAAACGACAGGCGATTGACGGCCTGACGGGCGTATTTTCCGACAAGGCGAAGAAGGCCGAAGTCAAAGAGTTTCACGCCAAGATCGGGAAGTTGGCGGTAGAGAACGTTTTTTTGTCACAGGGGCTGAAGCCGTTGCCCGGCAACGCATGTTTACATGCGTGAGAGGGGATAGGCGTCATGGGGCCTCAGGCGATCTACAAAGGCCCAAACACCCGTTGCCCGGCAAAACATGCAAAGCATGTGTGAGGGGGGGCAAGACGCATCCCAAGCACCCGATCTATCCATTCCTGCTGCGGAAACTGCCGATCACGCGTCCAGACCATGCCTGGTGCAACGATATCACTTACATTCCGGGCCGGCGTGGGTTCCTCTACCTTGTCGCGATCATGGATTGGGCAACGCGTAAGGTGCTGGCATGGCGGCTCTCAAATACGATGGACACCAGCTTCTGCGTTGAGGCGTTGAACGAGGCCATCGCCAAATACGGGCAACCCGAGATCATGAATACCGATCAAGGATCCCAGTTCACCGGGGCGGCCTGGATCACCACCCTGGCAAATGCCAAGATCAAAATATCAATGCCTCTCGGTGATTTTGCAAATCACCTGCCGGTAACAGATGGTCGGGGCCGCTATCTCGACAACATCTTCATCGAAAGGCTGTGGCGGTCCCTTAAGCAGGAGGCTGTCTATTTGCACGAATTGCAGGGCGGATTCCAAGTGAAACGCGTCATCGACGAATGGTTCGAATTCTACAACGCCGAGCGGCCGCACACCGCGCTTGCTAAACGGACCCCAGACGGCGCATACTTGGACCCAGCACAGATCAACCAAGCAGCATGAAACCTAACCCCGATGCGCCTTAGCTGAACCACAAACCTGTTCAGGAAAACAGGACCGCTTCAGTGTTGTTGGCGGCCACTGTTACGGTGAAGCGGGCTTGCAACCGCTCTACGCCGCGATAGACACTATCAGACCAAATTTAGCCGGACCGAAAATCTCTTTCGTCTCAAAAGCTACGCGGTCGATCCAGATTTTTTCACGGTGAAAACAACATCTGACCATCCGGTTAACTTGACACGCCCTCTCCACCAGGAGTGACCATCACTTTGATCAACGTCGAGAGTTTGACGTTGCCCAAAAACCGACCCAACTCATCTACAACCCGCGCAACGGTGGCGGATTCGCGGTTCATCAAGTCCATCGCGCCTTCAAGCGTCGTGCCAAAGGGAACAGTGACACCAGCGGCATCCACGCCAGATTCCATGATCGTTTCAATTTGAATGACGCGCCCGCGATTTACCTCGCGCACAAAGCGCGAAATGTAATCGTCGGCGGGGTGCAGAACGATCTCTTGCCCGGTTCCTTGTTGCACCACCTCACCATCTCGCAAAATCGCAATATGGTCGCCCAAGCGTAGAGCCTCATCCAGATCATGGGTAATGAAGACGATCGTTTTGCGGATTTCCTTCTGCAAATCCAGTAAGATCGTCTGCATATCCATGCGGATGAGCGGATCCAGCGCGGAAAAAGCCTCGTCCATCAGCAGGATCGGTGCGTCATTGCTCAGGGCACGCGCCAAGCCAACGCGCTGCTGCATTCCGCCCGAAAGTTGGTTTGGATATTTCGTCTCGAACCCTTTCAGGCCAACGCGTTCAATCCAATGCATCGCGGTCTCGACTTGTTTTGCGCGCGAAATACCCTGCACCTCCAACCCGTAAACGGTGTTTTCCAGAACATTGCGATGCGGCAGAAGTGCGAATTTCTGGAACACCATCGCAGTTTCATGGCGGCGGAACTGGCGTAGGGTAGTTCGGTCCATCTTGACCACATCGACGCCGCTTACCAGCACTTCGCCCGCTGTCGGGTCGATCAGGCGGTTTATATGGCGGATCAGGGTGGATTTGCCAGAGCCTGACAAGCCCATGATGACCTGGATCGAGCCCGCCGGCATAGTGATGTTGATATCGCGCAGACCCAGAACATGCAGGTGCTTGTGATTCAGTTCTTCTTTGGTCATGCCAGAGCGCACGGCCTCGATATGGGCCATTGGGTTGGAGCCGAAGATCTTGTAAAGGTTGCGGATTCGAATTTCGCCGATCGTCGCGCCCTCAGCCATGGATCACCTCCAGGTGTTTTTGCAGGCGTTTGCCAAAGGCTTGACTGACCCGATCAAAGATGATGGCCACGCCAACGATGGCAAGCCCGTTGAACATGCCAAGCGTGAAATACTGGTTCGAAATTGCCTTCAGCACTGGTTGGCCCAGTCCCTGAACCCCGATCATCGACGCAATCACTACCATAGCCAGCGCCATCATGATTGTCTGGTTTATGCCCGCCATGATCGTGGGCAGAGCCAGCGGCAATTGCACGTTCTTGAGCTTTTGCCAGCCAGATGACCCGAAGGCATCAGCCGCCTCAAGCATTTCGGCATCAACAAGCCGGATGCCCAGATTGGTCAATCGGATGATCGGCGGGATGGCGTAAATGATCACCGCGATCAGGCCCGGCACCTTGCCGATTCCCAAAAGCATGACCACCGGGATAAGATAGACAAAACTTGGCATCGTCTGCATAACGTCTAGAATTGGGTTGATAATTTGCTGGGTGCGCCGCGATTTCGCCATTGCTACCCCGATTGGAATACCAAGGACAATCGACAGAATGGTGCAGACCAAAATCATCGAGACCGTCTTCATGGTGTCGTCCCACATCCCGAAATAACCAATCAGGAGCAGGATCAGCAGCGTGCTGATCACGATTTTGGCGCTGCGGCTGGCAACCCAGGCGATAGCACCAATCACCAACAGCACAATCGGCCAAGGCGTCTGGGTCATCATCTTTTCCGAAAAGATCAGAAAATGCAAAAGCGGATTGAAAAACGCTTCAATAGAGTCGCCGTAAGCACGGGTAAGCCCCCGGAAGGCCTCATCAATCATTTTTTTCAACGCGCGCAAATGATCTTCATCCATTTGCGGAAAGGATGTCAGAAAGTCCATACAGCCACCTGCTAGTTATGCAATACGAGCGACGAATGTGCTTCGCCGCCCGCCTGATACTGCGGTTATTGCAGTGCGGTTTTGACCTTTTCGGCCACTTCCGGTGAAACCCAGGTTGTCCAGAGATCCTCATTGTTCTTGAAGAAATAAGACGCACCTTCGTCACCAGTCGCCTGGTTTTCGGTCATCCAGGACAAGAGTTTGTTGACAGTGGCGTTCGACCACGAACGGGTGTTGAAGTAGTCCATCGCCGGGCCTGCACGCTTGGCAAAATCGGTCGTCACAAGGGTTCTGACCGCATCTTTGGGCCATGCGTTCGGCTTTGGATCGGCGCAATCTGCAACGGTGTTGCAGCGTTTCCATTCGGCCGCATCATAGGGGACGGTATAGTCGAGTTTGACCATTTCGTATTTACCCAAGATGCTGGTGGGTTCCCAATAGTAGCCCATCCAACCTTCCTTACGTTCATAAGCCTTGGCAATCGAGCCATCAAGCCCCGCGGCCGAACCGGTATCTACCAGCACAAAGCCCTTGTCCGCCGCACCGTATGCCTTGAAATACTGCGATGTCACGACCGTGCCACCCCAACCCTGCGGGCCATTGTAGACAGCGCCTTTGCTGGCGTCTTCTGGTGCGGGGAACAATTCAGGATGCGCCAACGCGTCGTCGATGGTCTTGATCTCGGGGTGGGCATCAATCACATATTTCGGCACGAACCAGCCCTGCACCGCGCCATCTGACAATGCATCAATAGTGGCAATGATCTTGCCATCAGCGATACCGCCATTCACCACGTCGGGCAGCAGGTCGACCCAACCTTCGGGTGCCACATCCGGCTGACCTTTTTCAATCATCGAGGTCAGGGTCGGAACGGTATCGCCAACGATCACCTCTGCTTGGCAATCATAACCTTTTTCAAGGATGAACTTGTCAACGGCAGCAAGCACTTCGGCGGATTGCCAGTTCATGCTGGCGATAACAACCGAGCCGCACTCCTGCGCCAGAGCCACGCCGCTACCGACTGAAAGGACCGCCATCACCAATGCGGCGGACATCGCGAAATGTTTCATTGTCTTTCCTTCGTTGGTTTATCTGGGGCGAATCAAGGGTGCAAAGCCCAGTCGCAGACCGAACGTAACGCACGATATCGTGTTCGGAGGAGTCAATAAGCGACTATGCAACAACAATAATTGACAGGGGTTGGATTAATTTGGTGCGTCGCGTTTTCTCGTTCCGACATCATCCACAGAATGTAGCAGATAGAGAAACGCAACACCCACGCAACGCGCCATTCCACCGCTAGTTAAGATTGAAGGATGGCGCTGGGGGCAAGGTCGCGTGATCTCAGGCCGGCTCCATCGGGGCCGCGCTGTCTTGAAGGGGAGCCTAAATGGCGCCCCAGAAACGACAATCAACCAAGGAGATCCGCGACGAAGCACACTCTTACTGAAACACACAATATTGATGATCTGGCGGCTGAAGCCATGATGCTGGGCCGACTGGTCGCTGATCGCGCCAAGAAGGTTTGCCTGGGCGAAGATACCAAGGAAGTAGCCTTCGTGTCGCGTTGCCTGGCGCGGCTGAAAGAACGCCAGCCTTTCGACGAGGCAGGCGAGGGTGGCTTTGATGCCGTCATGGAAATTCTCGAGCGCAGTATCGCTTCGGAATGCCTGGGATGGGAGCAAAGGTTTCAGCAAACGGGCCATGATGAATTCGGCCCGCAGGGTGAAATCCACGAGGTGCCGGTCTATTCCGAACACGGCGCCGAATTGATCGAGCTGCAGAACCTGCTCCGGACCTTCCTTGTCTTATGACTTCCGTCGGCTCCTTTGCGATAAAGGAGCCGCTGCCTCGCACGGCATATATGCCGTGCGAGGCAGCGGCGGCGGTCGGATCGTGGTCTTCCGGGTCTATGGGGACCGTTCTCGAGTTGGATCGACCGCCGTCTTCACCTTGGGCCTGAACCGCTGACCGACAGGCGATTGCGCAGCAATCTGCCGAGAGGTGGATACGCGTGTTTGCGCCACGCAGAACAAGAAAAAGGCGAGACCTTGTTCGCCATTGGTTCAATAACAATGGTCGAGCGCGAAGATGACCGAATATACCATCGGCATTGATATTTCAAAAAAGCCATCTCGATGCCTTCCGACTGGAGGATCAGACAGCCAGGCAATTTGACAACGCGCCTCGTGGCTTTCGTGGCTTGATCAAATGGCTGCAGGAAGAACGATTTGCAGTTAATTGCAACGCCGAAACTTTCCTAACTGCCGAGCAGAGCGTCCTGACGGACGAGGCCGCCGACCTGCTCCGGCACAGCCTCTCTCCGGCGACTGAACGGGCCTTGCGGGGTGATCTGGCGCACTTTCAGTCTTGGGGCGGATCACTGCCCGCAACCCCAGCCTTGGTCTGTGCCTATATGCGTCTGACCCTGTCGCGCTGATGCAGGATGCGCTCGAAGGCGTCGTGCCGATGGAGCATCAGGAAGAGGCCCTGAGCATTCCGGGCATCGACCTTGGCGCCGGGGCGGTGAACATGGTGCTCGATGTCATCGATCTCGGTCTCGAGTTCGAATGGCCGCGGTTGGGCGCAGCCACCTGGGTGGGGGTGGCGCCGGTCTGCACGTCGGGCGGAAGCGGTGCGTTCCCGGCACGAAGAGCGCTGAAGGGCACGTCAGGGGCAGGCTCTGGCCTGACCGCATCCAGAGCCGCCGGCGGTGGAACAGCCCCAACACCGGTAACGTGAAGCATTGCTGCCGACGAAGCGACCTCGGCAGGCACGGATGCGGGAGGGACCGTCATGACGGGCGCCGCTGATTGCGCCGAAACAGCGGGCAGAGCGGGCGCCTGAGATGCCGAACGGCCTGCCATCACCGACCGGAAGATCGGGGTGGGTTCCGCGTGCCGCCCGACCTCCCGGCGCTTGCGTTCACTCGACGCATCCAGCATCACGCGTAGGGCTTCGAAGGCCAGCACACGCCAGTCGGCCGCTGTTTCGTCGAGAGCTACCCCCTGGCGCTCTGCCTGCTCGCGCAAGGGGGCGACCGCAGGGGCCCGATCGCCAAGCGCCAGCGCCCGGCGCAGCATGTCCTGGGTCGCGCGCTCTGCATGTGCCGCGAAATTCGCGGCCGCTTCCGAGCGCGGCTCGGCAGAGGCGCGCAGGGCTTCATGGGCCGCGATCTGGAATCGCGCCAGTTCGGTCAGCAGCGTGACATGTTCCGCACTCAGATGATCCACCGGTCTCTCCGTCGTCAGCGCGACGGCCAGGTCCATGAGCGCGGTCAGCGCGCGGACAAGACATGTCGCTTCGGAAAGGACGTCGGTGCGCAGGGAAAGACAGAGGGCCGAAATTTGATCGGGGTTCGATATCCTCGCGAGGGCCTTGGGCAGGCGCCGCCGGAAGAAGAAGCCTGAGGGCCGTTTTTCGAGGTAGGGGATATGTGCGACTCTGGCCATTAAAGGGTGCTCCGAAACGGGTTTCAGGGCATCCTGGAATCGCGGGCCGAGTACCGGGTCGTGCACCGCTTCGTGCACGCGTTTGTGCACCAGTTCGTGCACGTGCACGCGTGGCTCCGACTCTTGTCGGGGCTCAACCAATGAAATCAACCGCTTGCTGGGAAATTGGCTCCGGCGGTAGGGATCGAACCTACGACCAATTGATTAACAGTCAACTGCTCTACCGCTGAGCTACGCCGGAACACGAGGCGGTGTATAGCGGCGTGGATGGGGGGCGTCCAGAGGGTTTTGCAGTTTTTTTCACAAAGGTTCAGCGTCTTGAAAAAAGGGTGTTTTCGGTGAACTCGCCATCGGCCGTGATCTGGTTTTTTAATGTAAGATCAATCAAATGGGCAAACACGTTTCGCCTGGCTGCGGCCATCAGTGCCTTGGGGGTGTCGGTGTAGATCCGGGCGGTCAGGTCGGCCGGGGTGGCGGGGCCGTGGGTCAGGGCGTCGAGGATCTGGGCGGTGCGGCCCTGGCGGTGGCGGATCAGGTCGTCAAGGCGCTGATTGGGGTGCCCGATGGGGTCGCCGTGACCTGAGTAGAAGACCCGGGCGGAAACGGTGCGCAGATAGGCGAGTGAGGCCAGATAATCGCTCAGATCGCCGTCGGGCGGGGAAATCAGCGTGCTCGCCCATCCCATCACATGATCACCGCTGAAGACAATGTCGCGCCACTGAAAGCACAGGTGGTTGCAAAAATGCCCCGGCGTATGCAGGGCGGTCAGTGACCAATCGCCATGGGCGACGGCTTCACCGTTGGTCAGGCGGATATCGGGGGTAAAGCCGTGGTCGACACCTTCGCCACCACTTGAAAGGCCGGTCTTTGCCAAGGCGGTCATCACTGCCGAGCGCCCTGCGGTTGGCGGGCCAAAGGCCAGGACCTGGGCACCGGTGGCCTCGGCCAGGGGGCGGGCCAGGGGCGAATGGTCAAGATGTGCATGGGTCACGAAAATATGGCTGACGCGTTCACCCGGTGCCAAGGCGGCCAGAATTGCCTTGAAATGCGACGGCAGGGTGGGGCCGGGGTCGATAACCGCCACATCACCCGTGCCGATGATGTAGGTGTTGGTCCCCGAAAGGGTCATGGCCGAGGGGTTGGCCGCGCGTACCATGCGCACGCCATTCTCCAGAACCAGCGGTTGAGTGTCCATCTTGCGCTTTCCTATGTTGCGCCGTGTCGCTAGGCTTTTGCCATGGATTTTGACTGGCTCAAACGTTTGATGCCGCGCGGGCTTTATGGGCGGGCCGCGCTGATCCTGATTTTGCCGATCGTGACGATACAGCTTGTCGTGTCGGTGGTTTTTCTGCAACGCCATTTTGAGGGGGTAACCCGGCAGATGACGGGCACGATGCTACGCGAGGTAGTGTATCTGGAGGCCTTGGCCAATGCGGCGCCTGATCTGATCATGGCAAAGCGTGCGGTGGCCGCTGTCGCTGAACCGCTGAGCCTGACGGTGGTGCTGCCGGCGCCCCAAGCAACCGGTGATGCGCGGGTTTTCTATGATCTGTCGGGGCGGGTGGTGATTGCGACGCTGCGCGAAGGGTTGGACACGATTACCGCAATAAGGCTGGCAACGCTGAGCGATGTCGAACTGACCCTGACCACACGCCACGGGCCGATGCAGATCAGTTTTGATCGGCGTCGGGTGTCGGCGTCCAACCCGCATCAGTTGATTGTGCTGATGTTGGGCACCAGCCTGCTGATGACGCTTATTGCCTTTATTTTTCTGCGCAATCAGCTGCGTCCGATCCGGCGGATGGCGCTTGCGGCAGAGGAATTCGGCAAGGGCAGGGTGGTGCCCTATAAACCCTCTGGCGCGCTTGAGGTTCGCTCTGCGGGGGCGGCGTTTTTGGACATGCGGGGCCGGATCGACCGGCAGATCGAACAGCGCACGATGATGCTGTCGGGGATCAGCCATGATCTGCGCACGCCGCTGACGCGGCTGCGCCTTGGGCTGTCGATGCTGCCCGAGGATGAGGATGTTGCCGCCCTGGAGCGCGACGTGGCTGAGATGAGCAAGCTGGTTGATGCCTTTTTGGAATTTGCCCGCGACGATGCGGCCGACGGAGAGCCTGAATCCCTGGCCCCTTGTGCGTTTGTGGCCCAGATTGTCGAGGATTCGCAACGTGGTGGGCTGCCGGTCACTTTGGGGGTCTGTCAGGATGAGGGCACGGCGACATTCCGCCCAGACGCACTGCGCCGGGCGCTTGAAAATCTGATTGGCAATGCGGTGCGCTATGGCAACCGGGCGGTGGTTTCGGTCGGGCTGGGGCCGCGCGCGCTGAAAATCACGGTCGAGGATGACGGCCCCGGTATCCCCCCCGGCCAGCGCGAAGAGGCGTTGCGCCCGTTTTCGCGGCTGGACCCGGCGCGAAACCAGAACAAGGGGCAGGGGGTGGGGCTGGGCCTGTCGATCGCCGCCGACATCGCGCGCAGCCATGGCGGAACGATTCGGCTGGGCGAAAGCGAGGCGCTGGGCGGGCTGAAAGTTGAGCTGGTAGTGGCACGGTGACTCTGCCCGATGCGGCCTCTTTGTCCCTTGCGGTAGCCAATAAGCGCATGCATTAGCCGCAAGGTGATTTCGACCGGTTGAACCCATGCCCATCCACCCCTAGATATAGGATCGAACGGGAAGAACCGGGGGCTGCCGCGAGGGCGGGGCCAGTGTTCTTCTGCTATAGAGGAAATGCAATGAACGAAGCACTTTCGACCTCATTCCCCGTCCTGCCTTTGCGCGACATCGTGGTGTTTCCGCATATGATCGTGCCGCTGTTCGTGGGTCGTGAAAAATCGGTCCGCGCGCTGGAAGAGGTGATGGCCGATGACCGCCAGATCCTTCTGGCCAGCCAGATCGACCCCGGCGTTGATGAACCCGACACTGACGGGATCTACCGCGTTGGGGTTCTGGCCAACGTGTTGCAATTGCTCAAGCTTCCCGACGGCACCGTGAAGGTGCTGGTCGAGGGGAAAAGCCGGGTTCGGATCACGGAATTCCTGAGCAACCCAACTTACTTTGAGGCGCGCGCCGAGGCGCTGGTGGAAACGCCGGGCGATGAGGATACCGTCAAGGCGCTGCTGCGGTCGGTCGGTGACGAGTTCGAACGTTACGCCAAGGTCAAGAAAAACGTCCCCGAAGAAGCGCTGACGGCGATTGTCGAATCGCGCGAGCCGCAAAAGCTTGCGGATCTCGTGTCCGGTCATCTGGGGCTGGAAGTAGGCCAGAAGCAGGAGCTTTTGGAAACGCTTGATACCGGCGAGCGGCTGGAAAAGGTCTTTGGCCTGATGCAGGGCGAAATGTCCGTTTTGCAGGTAGAGAAAAAGATCAAATCCCGCGTCAAGAACCAGATGGAGCGCACCCAGCGCGAATACTATCTGAATGAGCAGATGAAGGCCATTCAGAAGGAGCTGGGCGACGGCGAGGAAGGCCAGAACGAGCTGAACGAACTGGAAGCCAAGATTGCGGCGACCAAATTCTCGAAAGAGGCACGCGAAAAAGCCCTGGGTGAGCTGAAAAAGCTGAAATCCATGAGCCCGATGAGCGCCGAGGCGACAGTGGTGCGCAACTACCTCGATTGGCTGCTGGCGCTGCCGTGGGGGGTGAAGTCGCGGGTGAAGAAAGACCTCGTGGCGGCCGAAAAGGTGCTTGATAACGACCACTACGGGCTTGAAAAGGTCAAGGAACGGATCGTTGAATATCTGGCGGTTCAGGCGCGGTCGGCCAAGCTGAAAGGCCCGATCCTGTGCCTTGTCGGCCCTCCGGGTGTGGGTAAAACCAGCCTTGGGCGCAGCGTGGCGCGGGCCACCGGGCGCGAATTCATCCGCATCAGCCTTGGTGGTGTGCGCGACGAATCCGAAATTCGGGGTCACCGGCGCACCTATATCGGCTCGATGCCCGGCAAGATCATTCAGGCGCTGAAAAAGGCGAAAACGACCAACCCGCTGATCTTGCTGGATGAGATTGACAAGATGGGCCAGGATTTTCGCGGTGACCCGGCCTCGGCAATGCTGGAGGTGCTGGACCCTGAACAGAACGCGACGTTCACCGACCACTACCTTGAGGTCGAATATGACCTCTCGAACGTCATGTTCCTGACCACGGCCAACAGCTACAACATGCCCAGCCCGCTGCTGGACCGGATGGAGATCATCCCGCTGTCAGGCTATACCGAGGATGAAAAACGCGAAATCGCGCGGCAACACCTGATCCCGAAACAGATCAAGAACCACGGGTTGAAAAAGGCCGAATTCAGCCTGACCGATGCCGCGTTGGACGACATCATCCGCCACTATACCCGCGAGGCGGGCGTGCGGAACCTTGAACGCGAACTGGCCAAGGTCGCGCGCAAGGCGGTGACCGAGATCCTGAAAGGCAAGGCCAAATCGGTTGTGGCTGATGTGGCCAAGGTTGAAGAATACCTTGGGGTGCGCCGCTTCCGCTATGGGCTGGCCGAAAAGGAAGATCAGGTTGGCGTCGTGACCGGGCTTGCCTGGACGAGCGTCGGCGGCGATCTGTTGCAGATCGAGGCGCTGAAACTGCCCGGCAAGGGGCGGATGAAAACGACCGGGAAACTGGGCGATGTGATGAAGGAATCGATCGACGCGGCCGCCAGTTTTGTGCGCTCGATCAGCCCGCAAATCGGGGTCAAACCGCCAAAGTTTGAAACCGTGGACATTCACGTTCACGTCCCCGAGGGCGCAACGCCGAAAGATGGCCCCTCGGCTGGCGTGGCAATGGTTACCTCCATCGTCTCGGTGTTGACCGGGATTCCGGTGCATAAAGACATTGCCATGACTGGCGAGGTCACTTTGCGTGGCAACGTGTTGCCGATCGGTGGGTTGAAGGAAAAACTATTGGCGGCCCTTCGCGGCGGTATCAAGACTGTTTTGATCCCCGAAGAGAACGCCAAGGACCTGATCGAGATCCCGGCCAATGTGAAACAGGGGCTGGAGATTATCCCTGTTACGCACGTTCGTGAGGTTTTGGCGCGCGCGCTTGTGCGCCAGCCAGAGCCAGTGGAATGGGATGAGGCCGCAGAAGAGGCCGCGGCAAAAGCCACCCTTGCCGCTGCCGCGTCAGGCCAAGGGGCGACGGCACACTAGGCCGAAAACGCCCCGCGCGGGCCCCCGTGACACCATGAAAAAAGGCGCGCCCTCGGGTGCGCCTTTTGCTATTGGGGCCGGCCTTTGCCCACTTTCAAGAGGCGATGAGCCGGGCGCGGCGCTGACGGTTCCCACCGGGAAGGGGGCGGCGGTGGCCTTGGGTGCTGATTTCGCCGTGCGGTCAGAAGGTCCGCCAAGGAGAAAAGCGAAAAACGGGCCGCAGTGCAACTGTGGCCCGCCCTCTATGGTCTGGGATTGTTTCGGCCGCCTTTCCCTGCCTTTGGCGTTTTACCCGCCCGTCAGGGAATGGATTATTCCGCCGCAACCGCCGCAGCATCATCGGGCGTGTAGTTCAGGATTGGCGTCAACCAGCGCTCGGCCTCTTTCAGCGGTATGTTCTTGCGGCGGGCGTAATCTTCGGCCTGATCGCGCTCGACCTTGGCGACGCCGAAATAATAGGCATCAGGATGCCCGATATAGATGCCCGAAACCGAAGATCCTGGCCACATCGCCATGCCTTCTGTCAGCTTGACGCCCACGGCAGCCTCTGCATCCAGAAGGCGGAACAGGGTGGTTTTTTCGGTGTGATCGGGCTGGGCCGGGTAGCCGGGCGCGGGGCGGATGCCGCGGTAGGGTTCGGCAATCAGATCGGTCGGGGCGAAGGCTTCATCGGGGGCATAGCCCCAATGTTCGCGGCGCACCCGTTCATGCAGCATTTCGGCCATGGCCTCGGCCATACGGTCAGCCATCGCCTTGACCATTATGGCGGTGTAATCGTCATTGGCCTGCGCAAATCGGGTGGAAATCTCGGCCTCTTCCGGGCCGGCGGTCACGACAAAACCGCCGACCCAATCGGGGACGGTATTTTCCGGGGCGACAAAATCGGACAAGGCGACATTCGGGCGGCCGTCGCGTTTGGTCACCTGTTGGCGCAGCGTATGCAGGGTTGCCAGTTCTTCTTGCCGGTTTTCATCGGTATAAAGCCGGATATCGTCACCGACCGTATTGGCAGGCCAGAACCCCAGCACGGCGCGCGGGCGGAACCAACGTTCATTGACAATCTGCGCCAGAACGTCTTTTGCATCTGCAAAAAGCGTGCGCGCTGCCTCGCCTTGTTTTTCATCATCAAGAATGCGCGGGTAGACGCCCTTCATTTCCCATGTCTGGAAAAAGGGGGTCCAGTCGATGTAGGACGCAATCTCGGCCAGATCCCAATCGTCAATCACCTGTGCTCCCAGGAACTGCGGCGCGGGCACATGGTAACTGTGCCAGTTTATTTTCAACGAATTGGCGCGCGCCGCCGCCAGCGACAGCCGCGTTTTGGCCGCCTCGGTGCGGGCGTGGCGGGCGGCGACCTCGGCGTATTCGGCGCGGGTCGCGGCGATGTAGTCGCTACGCTGTTCGGGGCTGAGAAGGGTCGAAACCACACCGACCGCGCGGCTGGCATCGGTCACATATACCGCCGGGCCCTGCAGATAGCGGGGTGCGATCTTGACGGCAGTATGCACCTTTGAGGTGGTCGCCCCACCGATCAGCAGCGGAATATGCAGGCCCTCACGCTCCATTTCAGAGGCCATATGGACCATTTCGTCCAGGGAAGGGGTGATCAACCCCGAAAGCCCGATCGCATCGACGCCTTCGGCCTTGGCAACCTCGAGGATCTTATGGGATGGCACCATCACGCCAAGGTCGATGATTTCATAGTTGTTGCAGGCCAGCACGACGCCGACGATGTTCTTGCCGATGTCATGCACATCGCCCTTCACGGTTGCCATCAGAATCTTGCCCGCGCTTTGACGACCGACACCACCCGACAGGCGCTTTTCTTCCTCCATGAAGGGCAGCAGCACGGCGACGGCCTGTTTCATCACGCGGGCCGATTTGACCACCTGCGGCAGAAACATCTTGCCCGCACCAAACAGATCGCCCACGACGTTCATTCCGGCCATCAACGGCCCTTCGATCACATCCAGCGGGCGGGCGGCAACAAGGCGGGCCTCTTCGGTATCGGATTCGATGAATTCGGTGATGCCGTTGACCAGCGCATGTTCCATACGCTTTTCCACCGGCCATTCGCGCCATTTCAGATCGCGCTCCTTGGCCTCGCGCGCGCCGGTGCCGCGGAAACGTTCGGCAATTTCCAACAGTCGTTCGGTCGCGTCATCGCGGCGGTTCAAAACGACGTCTTCGCACGCCTCGCGCAGTTCGGTTTCGATCTGGTCATAAACCGCCAGCTGGCCCGCGTTGACGATGCCCATATCCATGCCCGCCTGAATGGCATGGTAAAGAAACACCGCGTGCATCGCCTCGCGGACAGGTTCATTGCCACGGAATGAAAAAGACAGGTTCGATACCCCGCCCGAGACATGCGCATGGGGCAGGTTCTGGCGGATCCAGCGCGTCGCCTCGATGAAATCGACGCCGTAGTTGTTGTGCTCTTCGATCCCGGTTGCCACGGCGAACACGTTGGGGTCAAAGATGATGTCCTCGGGCGGGAATCCGACCTCCTCGGTCAGGATACGGTAGGCGCGGGCGCAGATTTCGGTCTTGCGCGTCTGGGTGTCGGCCTGGCCCTGTTCGTCAAAGGCCATGACCACGACCGCCGCACCATAGGCAAGGCACAGCCCCGCCTGGGCGCGAAACGCGTCTTCGCCCTCTTTCATGGAAATCGAGTTGACGATCGGCTTGCCTTGCACACATTTCAGCCCGGCCTCGATCACCTCCCATTTGGAACTGTCGATCATGATCGGCACGCGGGCGATGTCGGGCTCGGAGGCGACCAGGTTCAGGAACTCGACCATGACGGCTTTTGAGTCGATCAACCCTTCGTCCATGTTCACATCAAGGATCTGCGCGCCATTTTCCACCTGATCGCGCGCTACCTCCAGTGCCGCTGCATACTGGCGGTCAGTGATCAATTTGCGAAACCGGGCAGAGCCGGTAACGTTGGTGCGTTCGCCCACATTCACAAAGGGGATTTCCGGCGTCAGAACAAAGGGTTCCAGACCCGAGAGGCGAAGATGGCGTTCAGTCATGGCTGGCACCTTTTGTTGCAAGGGCGGGTTCAGCGGTATGAACGGCGCGAGGGGCATAGGGGGCCACGGCCTCGGCAATGGCACGGATATGGTCAGGGGTGGTGCCACAGCACCCGCCCACGATATTCACCAGCCCTTCGCGGGCAAAGGCCGCGATCTGGGCTGCGGTTTCGTCGGGGCCTTCGTCATACTGGCCAAAGGCATTGGGCAACCCGGCATTGGGATAGGCGCAGGTCAGCGTATCGGCCACGGCTGCCAGCTCCGCCATATGCGGGCGCATGGCGGCGGCCCCCAACGCGCAGTTCAGCCCCACCGAAAACGGCCGAGAATGGCGGATGGAGTGCCAAAACGCCGTGGGGGTCTGCCCCGAAAGGGTGCGGCCAGAGGCATCGGTGATGGTGCCCGAAATCATCAGCGGCAGGCGTTGGCCGTGTTCGGCAAAGGACTCGAACGCGGCAAAGATCGCGGCTTTGGCATTCAGCGTGTCAAAGATCGTCTCGATCAGGATCAGATCGGCGCCGCCCGCTATCAGCCCGCGGATTTGTTGGCCGTAGGCGATGCGCAATTCGTCAAAGGTTACAGCGCGGTAGCCGGGGTTGTTCACATCAGGGCTAAGCGAGGCGGTGCGGTTTGTTGGCCCAACCGCGCCGGCCACAAAGCGCGGTCGCCCGTCAATCGCGGTGGCCCGGTCAAGCGCGCGGCGCACGATGCGCGCGCCTTGTTCGTTCAGATCGTGGACCGCACCTTGCAGCCCGTAATCGGCCTGTGCGATCGTGGTGGATGAAAACGTATTGGTTTCAACGATATCGGCACCGGCCATGGCATAGCGAAAATGAATTTCCTCTATGGCCTGCGGCTGGGTCAGGATCAGCAGATCGTTGTTGCCCTTTTGGGGGTGGTCCGAATGATGGCGGCAGGCGCAGCCCGACCCGTGACCGCCAAAGTCTTCCTCGCTCAGGCCAAGGCCCTGGATTTGCGTTCCCATGGCTCCGTCAAGGATCACAATCCGTTCCCGTGCCAGTCGCAAAAGGGGGGCAAAAACCGCTGAACGGCGAAGCTGAAAGGGTTGCATGGCATGATCCGGTCAATTCAAGGAATGACGCAGGGTATGCCTTGTGCAACTTGAGTTCAAATTAATAATCTTGTGCAAGATTATGAAATTTGTTCACATTGGCGCGGTGTCAAGAGGCTATGGTATCCGCCCCAAGGCGCGATGTGCGGCGCGTCAGATGCAGGCGTCGCACAAAGGCCAAACTGAAAAACGCGGTCAGGATCAGCACGATTGTTGCCGCCGGGGCGCTGTCCAGAAAAAAGCTCAGATAGGTGCCCAGCAACATCGCCCCCATGCAGACCGCAACCGAGACCGCCAGCATCTGCCCAAAGCTGCGCACCAGCAAAAACGCAATCGCCCCCGGTGTGACCAGCAGCGCCACCGCCAGGATCAACCCCACCGCCGTCAATGTGCCAACGATGGTCAGCGACAGGCAGATCAACAGCCCATAGTGCAAAACCCGCGTCGACAACCCCGAGGCCTGCGCCTGCGCCGGATCAAAGGCGTTCAGCAACAGGTCTTTCCATTTCAGCAGCAACAGCCCCGATACCACCAGCCCGATCACCCCCGAGGTCCACAAATCCTCGCGGCCCACGCCCAGCATGTTGCCAAACAGGACATGGTCCAGATGCTCATTCGTCTGGATGCTGGTGTAAAGCACGATCCCCACCCCAAACATGCCCGAAAAGACCACACCCATCACCGTATCTTGTTTGACGCGGCTGTTGCTTGCCAGATAGCCGGTTGCCAGCGCGCAGGTCATGCCTGCGCCAAACGCGCCAATAATCAGTGGCACGCCAAAGATCCACGCCAGCACGATACCGGGCAACGTTGCATGGCTGACCGCGTCCCCCATCAGCGCCCAACCCTTCAGCACCATAAAACACGACAAGAGCGCCGTGGGCGGTGCGATCAACAGCACGATCCAGAAAGCGTTTTGCATGAAGGGAAACTGAAACGGTTGCAAGAGCGTGTCAAAGGGCATCAGCGGCTCTCCTCGGGGGCGGCGGCAGGGGGTTCGGCCAGCGCAAGGGCGGCCTTGCGGCGCGCGGCCAAAACGCCATGTTTCGGCGCAAAGACGAAAGCCGCCAGAAAGATCAGGGTTTGCAGCGTGACGATGATTCCCCCGGTGGCGCCGTTCAGAAAATAGCTGGCATAGGCGCCAAAGAAACTGGTCAGCGTGCCGATTGCCACGGAAAGAACGATCAGGCGTGGAAAGCGGTCAGACAGCAAATAGGCTGTTGCCCCCGGTGTCACCACCATCGCAATCACCAAAAACGCCCCCACCGTCACCATCGCCGCCACGATCGCCGCCGACAGCAGCAAAAAGAACACCGCCTTCAACAGGTCCGGCCGCAACCCGATAGAGCGCGCGTGGCTTTCGTCAAAGAACGTCACCATCAGGTCTTTCCACTTGGCCAGCAGCACCACCAGACAGACCACGCCGATGATTGCCAGTTGCAGCGTATCTTCGGGGGTGATCGCCAGAATGTTGCCCATGATGATTGTCTGGATACTGACCGACATTGGCGACAGCGACACCATGAACAACCCAAGCCCGAAGAATGAGGTGAAGATAATGCCGATGATCACGTCGATCTTCAGCCCCGAGCGGCCCGATAGAAACAGCATCGCCCCGGCCGCAAGCCCCCCCGCCAGAAACGCCCCCAGCGCAAACGGCAGGCCCAGAATATAGGCCCCTGCGATGCCCGGCACGACAGAATGGCTTAGCGCGTCACCGATCAGCGACCACCCCTTGAGCATGAGATAGGATGACAGGAATGCGCAGACCCCGCCGACCAGCGACGATACCCACATGGCGTTGAACATATAGCCGTAGCTGAACGGCTCCAGCAGAGTGGCGATCATGGCTTGCCCCCGTCGGGGTTCTGCGCGGGGGTTTTGGGTTTTTCCTTGCGCTTGCCGTAATGGACGAAGGGGCGTTCATCATCGGTGATGATGCGCAATTCGCGTGGGTCGTCATCATCATGCAGATCGGCGCCGCTGAGGGTAAAGTGGCGCAAGACACCGCCAAAGGCGCGCTCCAGATTTTCACGGGTGAAGGTTGCTTCGGTGGGGCCGTAGGCCAGCACGGTGCCTTTGACCAGCACTGTGCGGTCGCAAAAATCGGGCACGGAACCCAGGTTGTGGGTGGACACCAGCATCACCCGGCCTTCTTCCTTGAGCTCGCGTAACAATGTGATGATCTGTTCTTCAGTTTTGACATCAACGCCGGTGAAAGGCTCGTCCAGCAAGATCACCTGACCGGCCTGTGCAAGCGCGCGCGCCAGAAAGACCCGCTTGCGCTGGCCGCCTGACAATTCGCCAATCTGGCGGTGGCGCAGATCCTGCATGCCCACGCGGCGCAGCGCTTCGTCAACTGCGGCATGATCGGCGGCTTTGGCGCGGCGCAAGAACCCCATATGGCCATAGCGCCCCATCATCACCACATCCTCGACCAGCACCGGAAACGCCCAGTCGACCTCTTCCGCCTGGGGGACGTAGGCCACAAGATTTGCCGCCAATGCCTGTTTCACACTTTGCCCCAGCAGCCGGATTTCGCCGCGTGCCGTTGGAATGAAACCCATGATCGCCTTGAACAAAGTGGATTTACCCGAGCCATTGACCCCCACCAGCGCGGTGATGGTTCCGCGTGGGATTTCAAAGCTCGCGTTGCGCAGGGCGGTATGGCCGTTGCGGTAGGTTACGGTAACATTGCTGACCTGTATACCTGTGCCTGCATATGCCGTCTGGGTGGTGTGGGGGGCTTGGGAAAGGCTGTCAGGCATCGCAGTGTCCTTGGTTTGGCGTGGCTTAGTTTGCATGGGGGGCCAGCGCGGCTGCGATGGTTTCGGCATCAACGCGCAGCAGGTCCAGATAGGTCGGTACCGGGCCATCCGCCGCACTTAGACTGTCGACATAAAGAACCCCGCCATAGGCCGCGCCGGTTTCGCGCGCGACCTGTTTGGCGGGCGCCACATTGACGGTGCTTTCGCAAAACACCGCCGGAATGGCGTTTTCACGCACCTCGTCGATGACCTTGCGCACCTGTTGCGGGGTGCCGGTCTGGTCGGCGTTGATCGGCCACAGATAGGCTTCTTTCATGTCAAAGTCGCGGGCAAGATAGCTGAACGCGCCTTCGCAGGTCACCAGCCAGCGCCGGTCTTCGGGTATGGTGGCGATTTGGTCGCGCAGCGGCTGAATCGTGTCGCGGATTTTCGTTTTATAGCTTTCGGCATTGGCGGCGTAGGTTTCGGCATTGGCCGGATCATGTTCAGACAGCGCGTCGCGGATATTGTTGACATAGATCAGCGCATTTTCGACCCCCATCCAGCCATGCGGGTTGGGCAGCCCCTCATAGGCGCCCTCAGCGATAGGCAGCGGCACCAGCCCGTCAGATAGCGTGGCCGACGGCAGATCGCCAAGGTTGTCGATGAACTGCTTGAACCACCGTTCAAGGTTCAGACCGTTCCACAAGATCAGATCCGCGTCACTGGCGCGCACGATGTCTTTTGGTGTCGGCTCATAGCCGTGGATTTCGGCACCGGGCTTGGTGATGGACACGACCTCGGCGGCATCGCCCGCGACGTTTTGGGCCATGTCGGCCAGGATGGTAAAGGTTGTCACCACCTTCAGCGGTCGCGTTCGTTCAGCATTTGCCGAAACGCCACCAAGGCCAAGCATCGCCATCGCAAAGATTACCCGGCTTGCATGTCTTTTCATTAGTGCGCCCCTTCGATTAGCCGTTGCCAGATGTAAATGCGAACCAGTCGCAACTGTCAACTTGAAATGCGAACCTTTCGCAACAACTTGCCAGCCCGCGACAAATGGCCTAAAAATCCGGCATGACACAGCCCCGGATTCCGCTTGCCCATAATGCTGAATATACGCAGGTTTTGCGCAATGCCGGGTTGCGGGTCACGCAGCAACGCATGGCCATCGTTGCGATTCTGGCTACCGCCGATGACCACCCCAGTGCCGATGATGTGCTGACCAAGGCGCGGGCGCTGGATGATACGGTGTCTTTCGCAACCGTCTACCGAACGCTGGCCACCTTTGAAGAGGCCGGCCTGATCCGCAAGCTACCGTTTGAGGATGCGGCGGCACGGTATGAAATGGCCCCGCAATCAGACCACGACCATCTTGTCGACATCGACACCGGCGAGTTGATCGAAATCCCCGGCGATGAAATTGCCCAACTTCGCGCGCAGATTGCTGAAAGGCTGGGGTATGAAATCGTCAGTCAACATACGATTTTGCGGGGGCGGCGTAAACGCTGAGCGCCTCTTTCGCGCAAACCGATGCGAATGCGACCGCCTTTCTGCGCGCCTAAGCCGCCCTATCGGCGTTTGAATGCGCCCCAGACCCCGACGCGCCAAGCGCCCCCGAACCGTCTTTGGTCGCCCTTGCGTGGCAGTGGTTGGCGGATGGCGCCAAAAACGCCCTGCGCGGATAGACCCCTGCGGTGTGCCCCGCTAACAATACCCCCGGCACCATGATTCTGCGCACCCTGCGCCATTTGACCCGGAGAACGCGATGATCCTTTATGGCATTCCCACCTGCGACACCTGCCGCAAGGCCCAAAGGGCGCTGACTGCGGCGGGCCACGTCGTCACCTTTCGCGATGTTCGCGCAACACCCCTGACCGCGGATGAGCGGGCCGAGTTTCTGGCCGCCTTTGGTGATAAGCTGATCAACCGCGCCTCGACGACATGGCGCACCCTTTCCGAGACTGACCGGGCAGCCCCGCCCGAGGCGCTGTTGGCGGCCCATCCCACCTTGATGAAACGCCCGGTGATCCGCGCAGACAGCCTGACCCTGGGCTGGAGCGCCGCCACGCAAGCCCTTTTTCTTTCATGAAAAAGGCCCGCGCGTGATGCGCAGGCCATCGTTCGTGTTTTGGTGGGCCGCGCCTAGAGCAGCTTCAACTCAGCCGCAGATTCGCGGCCATCACGCCCCGCCTGCAGCTCGTAGCTGATCTTTTGGTTGTCATTGAGGCCCCGCAGCCCCGCCCGCTCGACCGCAGAGATATGCACGAACACATCCTTGCCGCCATCATCGGGGGCGATGAAGCCAAAACCCTTGGTAGTATTGAACCATTTCACGGTGCCGGTGGCCATCCCGTCTCTCCTTCATCAAAGATCCCGAGGGCAGCATACCACCGGGCCGTGCAGCCAGGTCTTTCGGGTCTTCCGGCTGCCCCATGAAAGGGAGGCGGTAGGAAAGTCGCAGGTCACGTACCTGAAAGAATGCCCTATTGCGGCATAAAATCAACAAAAAAGGGGCCCCGTTCGGGCCCCTTGGAAGTGAAATTCCTATGGCTGGCGCAGGTCCGGGGGGGTCGCTTCGGTGCGCAAGGCGGTCACGATCGCGTCCAATGTAACCGATTCAGTGCGGTTTTCACCCAGCCGACGAACCGAAACGGTGCGGTTTTCGACCTCTTTCATCCCGATGGCCAGAATGACCGGCACTTTGCCGACCGAGTGTTCGCGCACCTTGTAGTTGATTTTTTCGTTGCGCGTATCGGCCTCTGCGCGGATGCCAGCGGCGCAGAGCGCGTTGGTGATCTCGCGCACATACTCATCGGCGTCGGATACGATCGAGGCCACGACCACCTGACGCGGTGCCAGCCAGAACGGCAGTTTTCCGGCGTAGTTTTCGATCAAAATCCCCAGAAAACGCTCAAAACTGCCCAAGATTGCGCGGTGCAGCATATAGGGCCGATGTTTGGCCCCGTCTTCGCCCACATATTCGGCGCCCAACCGCGTCGGCAGGTTCGGGTCAACCTGGAACGTGCCGCACTGCCACTGCCGGCCGATTGCGTCGGTCAGTTTGAAGTCCAGCTTTGGCCCGTAGAACGCGCCTTCGCCGGGGTCGATCACATAGTCCCGGCCAACCTTTTTGATCGCATTTTCCAAAGCGGTTTCAACGGTATCCCAGTCTTCATCGCTGCCGATGCGCACATCGGGGCGGGTCGACAGTTTGATATCGAAACTGTCAAAGCCAAGATCGGCATAAACGCTGGACAAAAGCTCGATGAAGGCGGCGCATTCCGCCTCGATCTGGTCCGCGGTGCAAAAGATATGCGCGTCATCCTGGGTAAACCCGCGCACCCGCATCAGCCCATGCATAGAGCCCGACGATTCGTAGCGGTGGCACGACCCGAATTCAGCCAGCCGAAGCGGCAGGTCGCGGTAGGATTTCAACCCCTGATTATAGACCTGAACATGGCAGGGGCAGTTCATCGGCTTTAGCGCGTTGATCCGCTTTTCCTTGGCGCCTTCCTCGTCCACTTCGACAAGAAACATGTTTTCGCGATAGGCTTCCCAGTGGCCGGACCGTTCCCATAAAACCCGGTCCACAACCTGCGGCGTGCGGATTTCCTGATAGCCGGCGGTGCGTTGACGGCGGCGCATGTAATCTTCCAGCGTGCGGTAGATCGACCAGCCGTTGGGGTGCCAGAACACCATGCCGGGGGCCTCTTCCTGAAGGTGGAAAAGTTCCATCTCGCGGCCAAGTTTGCGGTGGTCGCGCTTGGCGGCCTCTTCGAGCATGGTCAGATGCGCCTTCAGATCATCGCGGTTCTTGAAGGCCACGCCATAGATCCGTTGCAGCATGGGGCGGGTACTGTCACCCAGCCAATAGGCGCCCGCGACACTGGTCAGTTTGAACGCATCGGCCGGTAGTTGCCCGGTGTGTTGCAGGTGCGGGCCACGGCACAGATCCTGCCAGTTGCCATGCCAATACATCCGCAGATCCTCGCCCAAGGGGATGCGGTCGATCAGTTCAACCTTGAAAGGCTCGTTCTTTGTGACGTAATGCGCAATCGCGCGTGAGCGATCCCAAACCTCGGTTTTTACCGGATCGCGAGCGTTGATGATCTGCTTCATCCGCGCCTCGATTGCGCCCAGGTCTTCGGGTGTAAACGGCTCTTCGCGGTCGAAATCGTAAAACCAGCCCTGATCGCGTACCGGCCCGATGGTGACCTTCACGTCGGGCCACAGCTCTTGCACCGCGCGCGCCATCACATGCGCAAAATCGTGGCGGATCAGCTCTAGCGCGGCCGCGTCGTCCTTCATCGTATTGATCGAGATTTTGGCGGATGCCTTGATTGGCCAGGCAAGATCATAAGGCGCGCCATCCAACGTGGCCGAAATCGCGGCCTTTGCCAGCGACGGCGCGATCGAGGCCGCTACATCAGCAGCGGTCACCCCGGCGGGGTATTCACGCGTATTGCCATCGGGAAAGGTAAGGGAAATCTGGGGCATCATGCCTCCTCGTCGGTTTGGCGCCCACGGAACGCCCGGTTGCGGGTATATCGCCAGCGGTATCTGATTTTCCGCGCGCCAAGTCAACCGGGGGCGCCGTGGTGTGCCCCCCAAAGCGGCGTTCTGGCCTTGCGCCGCGCACGCCGTTAGACTGCCGCAAAAAGGAGCAGCCCATGACCGAATTTCTGACCACCGCCGACAATCGCCGCATCGCCTATGATCTGACGCCGGGGCAGGGGCCGGGCGTGGTGTTTCTGGGGGGCTTTCGCTCAGACAAGGAAGGCACGAAGGCATTGGCGCTAGAGGCCTGGGCGCGGGCGCGGGGGGCTGCGTTTTTGCGGTTTGACTATTCGGGCCATGGCCAGTCGTCAGGCGATTTTCTGGACGGCGCGATAGGCGACTGGTTCGAGGATGCCTTGGCGGCGGTCACGGCGCTGACCGAAGGGCCGCAGGTGCTGGTTGGGTCCAGCATGGGGGGGTGGATCTCGCTTTTGTTGGCGCGCGCCATCCCTGCGCGGGTAGCGGGCCTTGTGACAATCGCGGCAGCGCCCGATTTTACCGAAGACAGTATGTGGGCCGGCTTTGATGCGGCCCAACGCCGCCAGTTGGCGGAGGAAGGGCAGGTGGCGCTACCTTCGGAGTATTCGGACGGGCCCTATATCATCACCCGCCGCCTGATTGACGAGGGCCGCAGCCGTCTGGTGTTGCGCGACCCCTTGCCCCTGCCGTTTCCGGTACGGATGCTGCAAGGCACTGCCGATGCCGATGTGCTGCCCGAGGTTGCCCTGCGGCTGTTGGCCCATGCCGATAGCCCTGATTTGCGGCTGACAATGGTCAAGGATGCCGACCACCGTTTTTCCACGCTTGCCTGTCTGCGCCTGATCGAAGCGACGGTTGAGGAGGTTCTGGCCCTGCACCAACCCGCCTGAGGTGTCGCATTTGCCTCTATGCCGGCTATCTGCCACAGTTGCCGTTACCCATTCAGGAATTACGACATGGCCGCTGAACCGCTGCTTCTCTTGCCCGGTATGATGTGCGATGCGCATCTGTTCTGGCATCAGATCATCGCGTTTTCGTCCACGCGTCCGGTGCTGGTGGCGCCGCTGACCGAGGGTTCGACGATCGAGGAAATGGCCGACGCGGTGTTGCAGATTGCGCCGCCCGTTTTTGCCGTGGCAGGGCACTGGTTGGGCGGGCTGGTCGCGATGGAGATTTTGCGCCGCGTGCCCGACCGGGTCGCTAGAATTGCGCTGCTGGATGTATCGCCCCTGTCCGAGACGCCACAGGTTGCAGCACAGCGCGAAGCCCGCATCGTGCGCGCGCGGTCGGGTAAGCTGATCGAGGCGCTGCTGGACGAGGTTCCCGCCCAGGCACTGGCGCCCGGGCCGGGGCGGATCGACATCCAGGCGATGATGCTGGAAATGGCCGAGGCACTGGGGCCTGATGTGTTTCAGCGCCAGTCGCGCGCCCTGATGCGCCGCCCCGATCAGCAGCGCACATTGCGCAATACGCGGGTACTGGGTCTATTGGCTTGCGGCGAACACGACACCCTCTGCCCGCCGCGCCGGCATGAATTTCTGGCCGAGTTGATGCCCAATGCCGATTTCCGATTGATCCGTGATGCTGGTCATCTTGCGCCATTGGAGCAACCCGAAGCGGTGACGGCTGTTTTGCAAGACTGGCTTGATAGGTAACCACCCCATTGGCACCGCCTGCCTGAGCGTGGCGCGATAATCTAAGACACGTCGCTAAAGACGTCGTTAACGACGTGTCTTATGCGGGGTCTGTTATGCGTGATGAGATTCTTGGGTTGGAGCGGCGGCGTTTCTGGCGCGACGAGGACAAGCTTGTCTTATGCTGAACCCGGCTCCTACAGTATGAAGGAGCCACTGCCCGC
>NZ_JBLJBV010000085.1:0-3329 GCF_047638075.1 Phaeovulum sp. | reverse complement strand
TGACCAACTATGACCGCTACGGCGTGCTGCCGGGCAACGACATCAACTCTGGCCCCGGCTTTGTCACCGCCAAGGGGCTTGAGCAGGTCGAAAAATGGGCCGGCGAATACCGCTGATCTGGCCAACGCGGCGGCCCGCCACACGCGGCGGACCGCCCCATCACCACCAGGGAGAGAGCGATGCCGGACCCGACACAGACAAACCCCATTGAGGATGAACGCGTCAAGGAAATCTCAGGATTGCGGCGCGCCCTAATTCGCCCCGAACTGGGCGGGATCGTCGGCACCATCGCCGTGTTCACGTTCTTTGTGCTGTTCGCGGGCGATAGCGGCATGTTCAACAGCCAAGGCGTGCTGAACTGGTCGGTGGTCTCGGCGCAGTTCATGATTATTGCCGTCGGCGCCTGCATGTTGATGGTCGCGGGCGAATTCGATCTCTCTGTCGGCTCGATGATCGGTTTTTCGGGCATGTCGATTGCCATCATGTCGGTGTCCTGGGGCTGGCCGGTGTGGGTGGCGATCCTTGCCACCTTTGCGCTCTGCCTCTTTGTCGGCGCGATCAACGGCTATATCGTCATCAAGACCGGCCTGCCAAGTTTCATCGTGACGCTGGCCACGCTGTTCATTCTGCGCGGCTTTACGATTTATGTGCCGCAGGTTCTGGAACGCAAGACGATCATCGGCGGCGTTGACACCGCCGCGCAGGGCGATTGGGTGGCCTGGCTGTTCGGCGGTAAAATACTGACCGGGCTGTTCAGTTGGCTGGGGGATGCGGGGGTGATCGACACCTTCACCCGTGGCACGCGCGCCGGGCAGCCGGTCGTTGACGGCATCCCGATGGTGATTGTCTGGGCGATCGTTCTGGTGGCCCTGGGCCAGATCGTGCTGACCCGCACCCGGTTTGGCAACTGGATCTTTGCCGCCGGGGGCGATGCGCAGGCCGCGCGCTATGTCGGTGTGCCGGTGAACCGGGTCAAGATCATCATGTTCATGCTGACCGCCTTTTGCGCCACTGTTCTGGCCACCTGTCAGGTGATGGAATTCGGCTCTGCCGGGGCGGATCGTGGCCTTTTGAAGGAATTTGAGGCAATCATCGCGGTAGTTATCGGGGGGGCATTGCTGACCGGCGGTTATGGGTCGGTCATCGGGGCGGCCCTGGGGGCGCTGATCTTTGGCGTGGTCCAGCAGGGGCTGTTCTTTGCCGGGGTCGAAAGTTCGCTGTTTCGGGTATTTCTGGGCGTCATCTTGCTGTTTGCGGTGATCCTCAACACCTACATCCGCCGCATCATCACGGGAGAACGCTGATGACCAGTCGCCAAAAACCAATCGTCGAGATGAAGAGCATCGAAAAGCATTTCGGCTCTGTCATCGCGCTTGCCGGTGTGTCGGTAGATATCAACCCCGGCGAATGTCACTGCCTTTTGGGCGATAACGGCGCGGGCAAATCCACCTTCATCAAAACCATGTCCGGCGTTCACAAACCCACCAAGGGCGAAATCCTGTTTGAAGGCCGCCCGATGCATTTTGATGACCCGCGCGATGCGATCAAGGCGGGAATCGCCACCGTCTATCAGGATCTGGCGATGATTCCGCTGATGTCGGTCAGCCGCAACTTCTTCATGGGGAACGAGCCGATAAAAAAGGTCGCCGGGCTGCCGTTCTTTGACCACGCCCACGCCAATGAGGTCACAATGTCCGAAATGCGCCGGATGGGGATCAATCTGCGCGGCCCCGATCAGGCCGTTGGCACCCTGTCGGGCGGCGAACGCCAAACCGTGGCCATCGCCCGCGCGGTCTATTTCGGCGCCAAGGTTCTGATCCTGGATGAGCCAACCTCGGCCCTGGGGGTGCGGCAAACGGCAAACGTGCTCGCAACCATCGACAAGGTGCGAAAATCGGGCGTCGCGGTGGTGTTCATCACCCATAACGTGCGCCACGCCATGGCCGTGGGCGACCGTTTCACCGTGCTGAACCGGGGCAAGACCCTCGGCACCGCCCTGCGCGGCAAAATCACCCCCGAAGAGCTGCAAGACCTGATGGCCGGCGGACAAGAGCTTGCCACGCTGGAAGGGTCGCTGGGCGGCACGGTCTGACCCACGGTCGGTTTCGCCGCGAAACAGACCCCGCGTGGTGCCGCTTTTGGCCTAACCTTCGTCCGCGCCGCTGCCCTGTGGCGGCGCCACCTCGACATGACCGCCAAAGCCAAAGCGCATCGCTGACAGCATCTTTTCCGCAAAGTTGTGATCCTGCCGCGAGCGGAATCGCGCGAAAAGCGCGGCTGCCAGAACATCCGCCGGCACCGCCTCTTCGATTGCCGCCTCGATCGTCCAGCGCCCTTCGCCGGAATCCTCCACATAGCCCGAAAACTTCGCCAGCGCCGGATCCCCCGCCAACGCCTCGGCCCCCAGATCCAACAGCCAGGATGAAATCACGCTGCCGCGCCGCCACACCTCGGCAATATCGGCAATGTTCAGATCGAACCGCTCCTCTGGCGGCAGGCTCGCAGAATTCTTGCTGGCCAGAATATCAAAGCCCTCGGCATAGGCCTGCATCAGGCCGTATTCTATGCCGTTATGCACCATCTTCGCAAAATGCCCCGACCCCGCAGGCCCGGTATGGATATACCCGTTTTCAACCCGCGGATCGCCCGCCACACGGCCGGGCGTGCGCGCAATGTCCCCCTGCCCCGGTGCCAGCGCCGCAAAGATCGGGTCCAGGTGGTCAACAGCGCCGGCGTCGCCGCCGATCATCATGCAATACCCCCGCTGCAACCCCCAAACCCCCCCAGAGGTGCCGCAATCGACATAGCGAATACCCCGTTCGGCCAGCGTCCGGGCGCGCCGGATATCGTCTTTGTAAAACGAATTGCCGCCATCAATGATGATGTCATCGCGCCCCAGCAGAGCGCCCAGTTCGGCCACGGCCGTCTCGGTAATCTCGCCCGCAGGCAGCATCACCCACACGGTGCGGGGCGCGCCAGAAAGGGCCTTGACCAGTGCCGCAAGCGAGGCTGTAGCGACCGCCCCGTGATCTGCCAGCGCCGCCCGCGCCTTGGCGTCAACATCAAACACCACGCAATCATGCCCCGCCGCCATCAGCCGCCGCGCGATATTTCCGCCCATGCGGCCCAGCCCAACAATTCCGATCTGCATGTTTTTCCCTTGCCCATAGATCCGCAACGCGGGGCTACCCTCTTGGGCGTCATCCAGCGCCCTGTTGCCCGCTACCGGCACGATTACACCCTTCCCCCATGGCTGCAACGCCGATTACGGCCTGCGGCCCGCCCTACCCCGCCGCCCATAACCGAAACCGCCCCTGCCCGGTCAGTTC
>NZ_JBLJBV010000084.1:0-45902 GCF_047638075.1 Phaeovulum sp. | reverse complement strand
AAGAACGCGGACGCATGGTGTTTCAGGATGAATCGGGTCTATTGGACCTGCCGCTGCCAAATCTGCCGGGCCCACATCAGATACAAAACGCCGGGGCGGCGCTGGCGGCGCTGCGCCATCTGGGTGCCGATAGCACCGCCTGCGAGGCGGCCCTGACCCGCGCCGAATGGCCCGCCCGGATGCAGCGCCTGCGCCACGGGCCGCTGGTGGAGGCCGCGCCATCGGCTGAACTATGGCTGGACGGCGGCCATAACCCCGCCGGCGGACAGGCCATCGCCGCCACGCTGGCGCGGATGCCCGCACGCGCGACCCATCTGATTGTCGGCATGCTGAACACCAAGGATGTCACCGGCTATCTGCGCCCGCTGGCGGCAGGGACCACCAGCCTGACCGCCGTCTCGATCCCGGACGAGCCAAACACCCTGCCCGCCGAAGCAACCGAGACCGCCGCCCGCGCCGCTGGGTTTACCGCAACCGCACAAGCCAAAACCGTGCTGGACGCGGTGCGCCATCTGGCCAAAACCACCCCCGGCGCGCGGATTCTGATTTGTGGGTCGCTTTATCTTGCCGGGCAAATCTTGCGCGACAACGGCTAGACCCCTAACCCGCCCTGGCATTTAGCCGCCCCAATCCGCAGCCTGCATTTCGCGCAGGCGGCTTGCCGTGCGCTCAAACTCAAAACTGCCCTCGCCCTCGGTATAAAGACTTTCCGGCTGATCTGCGGCCGAACAGATCAGCGCCACCTTGGCCTCGTAAAGCGCGTCAATCAGCGTCACGAAACGCTTTGCCTCGTTATAGTTCGCCGCAGACAGATAGGGGATACCCTCAAGGATCAGCACACGCACGGCTGCGGCAACGGCCAGATAATCCGCCGGGCCCAAGGGCTTGGCGCACAGATCCCAGAAGGACACCCGCGCCACGCCATCATGATGCGCCGGCAGCACCACATCGCGCCCCTTGACCCTCAGGTGCAGCGGCGCGGCCACGCTGCCTGCGGTCAGATCCTGCCAGATCCCGTCGATTGCCTGCGCCGCTTCATGCCCGGCGGGGGTAAAGTAGACCTGCGCACCTTGCAGCCGATGCTGGCGGTAATCTGTTTCACTATCCAGCGCATACACGGTCATCCGCGCCTCGATCAGGCTGATGAAGGGCAAGAACAGCGCCCGGTTCAGCCCGTTGAGGTATAGCGCTTCGGGGGCGCGGTTCGAGGTGGTGACGATCGTTACCCCCAGCTCGAACAGGTATTCAAACAGCCGCCCCACAATCATCGCATCGGCAATATCGGTGATGTGCATCTCATCAAAACACAAAAGCCGCGCGTCTTCAGCGATGGCGGCCGCCACCGGGCGGATCGCATCCGGCGCGCCGGTTTTGCGGGCCTCATTCAGGCCGGCCTGCACCTCTTGCATGAATGCGTGGAAATGCACCCGCCGTTTGGCCGCGATATCGACCGTCTCATGGAACAGATCCATCAGCATCGACTTTCCGCGCCCGACACCACCCCAAAGGTAAAGCCCCTTTGCCATTGGTGCGGGCTTGCCAAAAAGACCGAACAGCCCGTTCTTTTTTGCCGGCCGCTCCAGCATCGCGCGCACGGCTTCCAGATATGGCAAGGCGGCGCGTTGGGCGCTCTCGGCCTGAAGGCTGCCATCTGCCACGCGGGCATCGTAGATTTGGGTCAAGGTCGGCTTCATGGCTCTGCGATAACGTCTGGTTCACACAAAGAAAAGGGCCTGCCCCGGCCGCATGACAATTGATATTGCCCCCGTGTTCCGCCAGCATCGCCCTGCCGATAAAGGAGACCACCATGCCCAAAGACCTGCCCGTGCTGGGCGTCGCCCTTAGCCTCGACATGCTGGCGCTGCACCGCAACTGGATTATGGAAAAGCAACGCGACATTGAAATTCAAAGCTTCTGCTGGCCGATGGTGCAGGAAGATGACATCACCGCCATGACCCCCCGCGCCAAGGCCCTGCTGGATGGTCATACCGGGCGCGTTGGCCTGCATGGTCCCTTCATGTCGTTTTCCATTGATTGCGCTGACCCGCTGATCACCGAGGTAATTCGTGCGCGGATGCTGCGGACCTTGCAGATCTGCGAAGATCTTGGCGCCGATCAGATGGTGGTCCATTCGCCCTACACCACCTGGGATGATGCCAATAACGCCATCAACCCCAGTGCGGCACATATTCAGGTGGAACGCACCCGCTATGTGATGGACCCGGTAATCAAGCGCGCCGAAGACGCCGGCGTGACGCTGGTCATCGAAAATGTCGAAGACAAGAACCCGCATGACCGGGTGGCGTTGGCACGCGCGCTGAATAGCCCGAAGGTCAAGGTCTCGCTTGATACGGGGCATGCGCATTACGCCCATGGCACGACCGGCGCGCCACCGGTTGATGTTTTCGTGCGCGCAGCCGGGGCCGCGTTGGAACATGTTCACCTGCAAGACGCGGACGGCTATGCTGACCGGCACTGGCACCCGGGCCAGGGCACCATCAACTGGCACGCGGTTTTCGCCGCACTGGCCGAACTGCCGAAACACCCCCGCCTTATCCTGGAGGTGAACGACGAACGCGGCATCCGGCGCGGTGCCGATCATTTGATCGGGCTGGGAGTGGCGCTTTGACCACCGTCCAACCGCGCGGTGCGGCTTGAGCCTGCGATCACCTTGGCATAGGGTCTGCGCCACACCACCCCGCATGACAGGAGTCCATATGAGCAACCCCGCAACGCAACGCCTTCACCTGGTATTTGGCGGCGAACTGACCGATCCAGCCCGGACCGAATTCAAGGACGTGAACGATATCCATATCGTCGGCATCTTCCCCGATTATGCCTCGGCGCATCGCGCCTGGAAGGCCGAAGCGCAGCGTACCGTGGACAACGCGCATACGCGCTACTTTCTGGCTCACCTGCACCGCCTGCGTGACGAAGAAATCGCCGCCAGCCCCACCGAAGAGCTGGGCGGCTGATCAAAAGCCATGGCGCGGCCCTTTCCGACGTGGCTTAACCTTGCAACCCGGTCGCGCAAGCCTCGGTTGACGGTGGATGCGCCAACTACCCCGCGCCCGGAAGGGCCGCTGGTCTGGCTACATGCAACCACGCCTGCCGCCCATGCCAGCGCCGGGCAACTTGCCCGCCACATCAGCCACGCCCGCCCCGGCCTTGCGGTATTGCTGTCTGAACAGGGTCTGGACCCCGGCTTGGCTGCGCCAAAATCGGCCAACCCATCAGGCACGCAGGCCGCACATAAAGGGCCCCCCACGAATGAAATCATCGCAACCGCCCCCCCTACCGGCGATGACCCGGCATTGGCACGGGCGTTTATCGACCACTGGCACCCGGATCTGAGCGTGTTTGTCGCCACCACCTTTTCTGCCGACACGCCCCCCACACTCCCCACCGCCCTGATCGAGGCCTGTCACGCCAAGGGGCACCCGTTAATGCTGTGTGACACGCGTTTACCGGCCACGATGGCCCAACGGTTCAACCTGAAACGCCCGCTTTTGCGCGCTCTTTTGGGGCGATTTCGGTTGTTGCTGGTGCAAGATCAGATCAGCGTCACAACGCTGACCCAGCTTGGCGTACCTGCGGACCGCATCGAGGCCCCCGGCACTGTTTCAGAAACCGCCGAGCCACTGCCCTGTTTCGAAACTGAAAGGGCCGCTATTGCCTTGACGCTGCGCGCGCGCCCGGTCTGGCTGGCCATGGCACCCCCCGCAGCCGAGGAAGCGGCCGTTCTGGCGGCGCATTCATATGCCCTGCGTCACGCGCACCGGATGCTGCTGATCCTTCTTCCCGAAGACCCCGGACGCGGCGCCGAACTGGCTGACCAGCTGCAAAGCGAGGGCTGGTCCGTTGCCCGCCGCACAGAAGAAGGCGAGCCCGACGAAGACACCCAGATCCTGATAGCCGACGATCCATCCGAACCGGGGCTGTGGTATCGGCTGGCGCCGGTCACCTATATGGGCGGCACATTGTCCGGCACGGCAATCAATCCACATTCGCCACTGGAACCCGCAGCGCTTGGGTCGGCCATTCTGCACGGCCCGCAAACAGTGCCTTTTGCCGCCGAATACGCCCGTTTGGGCGAGGCCCGCGCCGCCCGGCTGCTGGCTGATGAAAATGCGCTCGCCATGGCGGTGGCCGACCTGATCGCACCGGACAAGGCGGCGGCGCTTGCGCATAACGCCTGGGCGGTCACTTCGGGCGGCTCTGGCGTGGCGGAAACGGTGGTGCGCAAAATTCTGGCGCTACTGGACAACCCCCGCGCCGAGGTCGGGTGATGCGGCCCCCTTTGTTCTGGTTCACCCCCCCGACCAAGCCCACGTTGGCCGCGCGGCTTCTGGCGCCTTTGGGGGCGCTCTATGCCGCGGCCACGGCCCGCCGACTGGCCCGGGGGGGGGCGGGCTTTCGCCCCGGCGTTCCGGTGATCTGCGTCGGCAACCTGAACGCCGGCGGGACCGGCAAAACCCCCACCGTCATAGCGCTGATGCAGCTTTTGACCGAACGCGGGATCACCGCGCATGTTGTCAGCCGCGGCCACGGCGGCAGCCTGCCACGCGGCACAACAACCGCCACCCGCGTCGATGAACGCCGTCACACCGCCGCCGACGTCGGTGACGAACCGCTGCTGCTATCGGCATTTGGCCCCACATGGGTTGCCCAGGATCGCACCATCGCCGCCCGGGCGGCCGTGCAGGCTGGCGCGCAGGCGATTTTGCTGGATGATGGCCACCAGAACCCGGCGCTGCACAAAGACCTGTCACTGATTGTCGTTGACGCGGCCAAGGGGTTTGGCAACGGGCGCTGCCTGCCCGCAGGCCCGCTGCGCGAACCCGTGGCCACCGGCCTTGCGCGCGCCGATCTGCTGCTGTCGATCGGCCCTGCCGCCGCGCAGACCCGCTTTGCCGCGACGTGGCCCAGCCCGTTGCCGCACCTGACCGGCACGCTTGAGCCGCTGGAAACCGGGATGGACTGGCAGGGGCTACCAGTTCTTGCCTTTGCGGGCATTGGTCATCCGGAAAAGTTCTTTGCGACGTTGCACGACCTTGGCGCCCATCTGTTGCGCGCCGAGCCGTTGGACGATCACCAGCCCTTCACGCTGGCCCTGCTGACGCGCCTTGAAACCGAAGCGCGGCTTTTGGGGGCGCAACTTGTCACCACCGAAAAGGATGCGGCCCGTCTGCCCGCCTCTTTTCGGCCCAAAGTGCTGACGCTGCCCGTGCGACTTGCCATTCAAGACCCCGCGCCCCTGCTTGCTGCGCTGGGGCGAATTGGCCTCTAATCCTCTGCCGGTCGACGGATCGAAAGCTGGTTCAGGGCCGGCCACTACCGCGCAGACCCGAATCTTGCGCCGCCTCGCATTTTGCAAGGTTCGGCCTTACTCTGCCCACCTTGCCCTATGCGGTATGAGGGTCTTCTTGCGTGCGGAATTCTATTACGACCCGCAACCCCGGCGCGTTATCCGAAAGCGTGACCTGCGCCCCATGCCGTTCAGCGATAGCCCGAACCAGTGCCAGCCCCAGACCACTGCCCGGCGTGCGGCGGCTGGCATCAAGCCGGTGGAACGGCTCAAACACGGCCTCGCGCGCGGCCTCGGGAATACCTGGGCCAGTATCGGCAACCGTCAGGCGAACAGCGTGCGCCTTTCGGTCAAGACATAGCTGGATCTGATTGCCCATGCCGCCATGGCTAACGGCATTTTGCAGCAGGTTGACGACCATCTGCTGTAACATCGCCGGATCCCCGATGATGTCAAAGCGATCATCGTCCGAGCGCACATAACGCAGGGCCTGCCCCGCATCCTCGGCCACCATTTGATAGGTTTCGGTCAGGTCATCCAGCAACGCGACAAGATCGACGGTGGTGAATGCGGCACCATCGCCGCCCGACTCGATCCGTGAAAGCCGCAGGTAGGCATCGAAAATCCCTGTCATCCTTTCCAATTCGGCCTGTGTATCCTCAACCTCGGCTTGCGGGTCCAGCCCCGCGTCTATCCGGTCAAGCGCGCGTCCCAGCCCAAGATAGGCCCGTGCCAGCGGTGATTTGAGGTCATGGGCGACTGCGGCGGCGGTTGTGCGGGTTGAAACCACCATCCGTGACAGCCGGTCCAGTTGCGCATTCATACGCGCGGCTATTCGGTCGATCTGGTCATTATCGGCCAGGACCGCCATGCGCGCCGTCATATCCCCGGCGGATACCTGAGCCAATGTCGCCTCCATCGCTTCCAGCTTGCTCTGGCTTTTGCGGCTTAGAAGATAGCCCGTGCCCAACATTGTCAGCACAATGACAAAGCCGGCCATGGCCAGGGTCCGAAAAAGGGCATGGTTGACCAAAAGCAGCCGATCCATGCGCTGCCCAACGACAAGTGTATAAGGCTCCATGGTATCGCTAAAATAAAGATAGTCGATCTGGCGGCTTTGGCCCTGACCTTGCGCAGCGGCGACAACACCATCCAGCGGCCCGCTTTGCCACCCGGCCCCATCAGGCCGTAAAAGCATGTTGCCCGCGATCAGCACACCGTCTGGATCAAACAAGCCGATCACGCGATGTTCGCCTGCGGTAAAACGCGTGGCGGTTTCAATCAACTCGGTCAGGGGAGTTAGCCCTTCGTGCCGGTAATCGGTTTCGAAAAGCGTCCACCTAGACTGAATATCCACGCGTAATTCTTCTGTCAGGCTACGCTCGACGTATATGTGCGATACCACCCCGACCGAAACAAGAACGGCCAGAAAAACCATCGCTGACATCAAGACAGCCGTGAATGCGGCCCCCGAAAGGACGTTACCGCGGTCCATGCAGCGAATATCCGGTGTTGCGGATCGTATGGATCAGGGGCGTATCAAAAGGTTTGTCGATCTTGGTGCGCAATCGGCTCATGTGGGTTTCAACAACCGTGGTGTTTGGCTCAAAGTTGAAATTCCACACTCGCTCCAGCAACATTGTGCGTGTCACCACGCGCCCGGCGTTACGCATCAAAATTTCCAGCATTGCGAATTCCTTGGCGTGAAGCTCAATCACCTTGCCCTGACGGGTTGCCGTGCGGGACAAGAGGTCAAGATGCAGATCGTGAACATCAATCGCATGGGTTTCACCGCTATCGTATTTTCGCCGGGTGACTGTTTCGATCCGAGCCAGAAGTTCTGAAAAATGAAAGGGTTTGACCAGATAATCGTCGCCACCCGCTGACAGGCCTTCGACCCTGTCTTCGACCTGCCCCATAGCGGTCAAAAACAATACCGGCAGGTCCTTATGTGCTGCGCGCAGCGCCTTGAGCACCGAAAGCCCGTCCATCCCCGGCATCATCCGGTCCAATATGGCCATATCGCAATCATTATATAGGCAATAGCTAAGCGCGTCCCGCCCATCAGCCACGCGATCGACGCTGTGGCCATTTTCAACCAGCCCCGCCGACATGTATTCGGCCATCTTTTCATCGTCTTCGGCCAACAGGATTTTCATGGGCAGCTCCGTACTTTACCCAGAGATTACGCACTGCGCACAGCTTCAGCCAGCTTTTCCGTGAATCTTGCACAGAAGTAAGGTTCAGATGAGTTTCGCGGATAGGTCAAAGATTAAAGGAGTTCCAGCTGGCTGGTTGTCGGAATCCGCCATCATTGAGGAATACAAAGATGAACGCACAAGATCACTCATTTGCAGGCACGGCGCACAAACCCACATTTTCAAAGCGGCTGACACATATCGGAATTGTGTTTGCCGCAATCGGGCTATTGGCCATTTTATTGCCCGGATGGGCCACACTCGCAGGCGAAATCCTGATTGCCTGGATGCTTTTGCTGTGGGGCGTGGTCGGCCTTTGGTTTGCCTGGGAAATGCGGCCGGCGAAAGAATGGTTTTATGGCGCTATCCTATTCGGACTTACGCTGCTGCTAGGTCTGGTGTTCCTGCTATTTCCGGGGGTCGGGATCGCAACATTGACCATTGTGATGATCATTGTTTTTCTGATGGAGGGGATCGTTTCCATCCTACTGGGCCTGCGGATCAGTGGCCATTTGCGCAGTTGGGGGTGGATGGTATTCAGCGGAATTTGTTCACTGATTGTGGGTGCCATCATCCTTTTTGGCTGGCCTGAAACGGCCGTCTGGACGCTGGGTCTGCTACTTGGTGTAAACTTCCTCTCAAGCGGCCTGTCTCTGATCATGCTGGGAAAAAACGTCAAAGAAACCCTCTGACATAGTAAGATCAGCAAGACCCGGTGCCGCAACCTGCCAGATTTATCACGCCCACCGGCAGGCTTTTTACCGCGAAGGTGAATCGGGTCTTTGATCTGATCGCCAAGGCTGCACCGGGCCGGGCCGAGGGCCAGGCGCAGCCCCATGTGATAACCGTTAGGGGCGCTGCCGGCCAGTCAACGAACGGCCGGCAGCGTTGACGATATGCAGCCGGCTGCCGCACGGATAGGCCAAGTTGCGATCAGCACTGGACCCCACTTTTCTATCGACTTGACGTCATTGGAAAGAAGGGGTGGTCACCGCACATGCAAAAGTGGCACAACAGCGCTGTTTGACACCGGAAAGCTGGTCGGCAAGAAGCAGGCTTTCAGAAGCTAAACGGTAGTAAGGAATCGTCTGCGCGTCAGCATCGCCGCAAAGTTGCCCCAGCCGGAGAAGAAACCCTATGCACAAAGCGAATGCCCTCATTGGAAAAACACTGAAGAAGATGGGTGCAAACAGCTTGTTGATGCGTTTGTTGCTGGAGAGCATTCCGCAGCATCGCAAACGCTACGCCTTTGCCATACTCTCGATGGTTCTCGTTGCGCTTACCACAGGTGCCAGCGCATGGATAATGGGCGAGATTGTCGATGCGATGACCGATTCAGAAAACCGGGCGCGGGTTTTCTATGTGGCGGGCGGGGTGGTCCTGACCTTTTTCCTCAAGGGAATCGCGTCTTACGCCCAGGCAACGCTGATGGCGCGCGCTGGCAATCGAATTGTGGCTGAAAAACAGACGACCCTTTACAATCGTTTATTGGAGCAGGGGCTGACCTTTTTCAACGCGACCGAATCTTCGGATGTTCTTTTGCGCGTCACACAAAGTGCACAAATGGCGCGAAACGTGATTGATACGATAGTTACAGGGTTCGTAAGGGACCTTCTAACGCTTATCGCACTGGTTTCGGTGATGGTATATCAACAGCCCCTTCTTTCAATAATATGTCTCTTCGTGGGTCCGGCCGCGCTCTTTGGAGTGCAGAAAATTCTAAGGAACGTGCGCTCGGTGATGGCACAGGAAATGGCCGGACTTACCGAGATCATCAAGGTCGTTCAGGAAACAGCCGTGGGTGCGCGGGTGGTAAAGTCCTTTGCGCTAGAACGTATGATGTCAGAAAGAATGGATCTGGTTGTTCGTCAGGTGGAATCACGTGCGAACAAGATGGTCCGGCTACAGGCGGCGACGGCGCCACTGATGGACACGATAACCGGCCTCGCGATAGCCGGAATTGTCATTCTGAGTGCTGTCGACATTTTTGGAAATCCTGCGGGGACGGCAGGGCAGCTCATGTCTTTTGTTACGGCCTTCCTGATGGCCTATGAACCGGCGAAACGGCTTTCGAAAATGCGGATTAGTATTGAGGCCGGAATGATTGGGGTTCGCATGATGTATGAACTTATCGATCAGCCGATAACCATGACCGAAAGCAGTAATTCCGTGACCCTTCCGGAAGGGCCCGTTTCGCTGAAACTCGACAATATTCGTTTTGGATACGATCCCTCCAACCCCGTTGTTGACGGCATCACATTTGAATTTCCACAGGGGCAAACCACCGCGCTTGTGGGGCCATCCGGAGGTGGGAAATCTACGCTTCTTAACCTAATCCTGCGCCTTTATGACCCGCAGGAGGGGCGGATCTTGCTAGGGGGGCATGATCTGCGAGAGATTTCATTCGCCAGCCTTAGAAAATCCATTGCGTATGTTGGTCAGGATACGTTCCTGTTTTCCAATACCGTCATGGAAAATCTTCGCATCGCAAGGCCAATGGCCAGCGATGACGAGGTGCGCGAGGCGGCGCGTATTGCGCATGCTGACGAATTTGTCATGAGACTGCCGCTGGGGTACAATACGCCAATCGGTGAAAACGGCACCTTCCTGTCAGGGGGGCAACGGCAAAGGCTTGCCATTGCGCGCGCGGTGCTCAGGCGTGCGCCTGTTCTTCTTCTTGATGAAGCAACCAGCGCGCTCGATAGCCATTCAGAGGTGTTGGTTCGTGACGCTTTGGAGCGGATAACCAAGGGTGTGACCACCATTGTGGTTGCGCACCGCCTGTCTACGGTGCTGCGCGCTGAAAGAATTTGCTATGTGGAAGAAGGCAAATTGGTTGAGACGGGCACCTTGTCCGGTTTACTTGCCAACGGTGGCAAGTTCCGACAGCTATATGACCAGCAATTCAGCAAAGGCCTTTAACGGGCTGCTGAAAGATCGGCGCTCGGCGCGATGACTGCAACAATATCGGGCCGCATTCATCGCGGGGGGTAAAGCATCTGGGTTGCGCCGCAAACCTGTCCGGAAACGCAGGGCCCCTTCAAGGGGCGCCTTGGGTCACAACGTCCGTCATCCGAAAATGTGCCAATAGCCCACTGGTTTCAGCCACCAAGCAGTTCCCCAAATCGCGCCTCAACCAGTTCTAGAAAGCGCGTTGCCACACGCGAGGGTTCGCGCAGTGCGGGCAAGAGCAGATCGTAGCGGAACGGTTGTTCTGGGTGCAGATGGCGCGTGATGATCTTTCCTGTCGCCGCAAAATTAGCGGCTGTTACCGGCTCGACGATCGAGATACCCGCACCCTTTGCGACAAGTTCGCAGATGGATGCCGATAGCTGGGCTTCTGCGACGATCCGTGGACGGGCATTGCCGATGGCAAAGAAAATATCGGTCTCGGACCGGGTGGCGATTTCTGCACCAAGCGCCACAAAGGGTTGTTCATCAAAATCGGCCGGCTCCAATCGGTCCTTTTGCCCCAGCGGATGCCCGATCGGTAGAACGGCCTGCATGGGCGCGGTAAAGATCGGGCTGCGCCGCACTGCCGGATGGTCATTTTCAAGCGCCGCAAACCCGAGGTCGAACTGCTGCGAACTCAGGTGCCGCAAGACCGCTTGAGAGCTTCGCGCCCGAAGCGAGACGATGATCCCCGGTTCCAGCTTGATAAAGGCCCCGATCACATCGGGCAGAAACTTGAGCGCCAGCGCAGGCATACCCGCGATCAGCAGACTTCCGCGACGAAAATCACGAATGTCATCAATAACGCGGGAAATCTCGGCCAGGCCGACAAAGGACCGCTCTACCTCTTCGTAAAGCGCCAGCGCCTCTGATGTCGCAACCAGCTGCCGTCCGCGTCGCTCAAAAAGCTTGAAACCTGTGACAGTTTCAAGATCGGCGAGTATCCTGCTGATCGAAGGTTGAGTCGTATTAAGCACGCCGGCCGCAGCCGTGACTTTTCCGGTCTCTATCACTGCGCGGAACGCTTCAAGTTGGCGGTGGGTAAGGCGGTTCAGCATGATGTGGATACATACCATGAATGAATGATTATAACAAAATAAAGAATTTTTCGTATGAATGATTTTATGCGATTTTCAACTGCGGAGGAATCGCATGGCAACCCAAACATCAGAAATTACGATCATCGGCGGTGGCGTCGTGGGCCTGTCAATTGCGATTGGCCTTTTGCAGGCAGGGCGCCGGGTGACAATACTTGACGGCGCCGACGGAGACTTTCGCGCATCGCAGGGAAATTTCGGTCTTGTGTGGCTGCAAGGCAAAGGTGCCGACTTTGCGCCCTACGCGGAATGGACACGCGATGCCGTTACCGCCTGGCCCCAATTTGCGGCGATGCTGGAAGAGATGTCCAACCTCAAATTGGCGCTGTCACAGTCAGGCGGGTTTGAGTTTTTTACGGATACGACGGAATTTGATCAGTTCAGGGCATCGCTGGAACGGCAGCAGGCGCATCTCGGGAATCGGTTCAGCCACGAAATCATTGGCCCTGATGACCTGCGGCGGATGTATCCGGGGATCGGGTCGGGTGTCGTCGGGGCCACCTTTTGTGCAGCCGACGGCCATGTAAACCCGCTGCGTTTACTTAGGGCGCTACGTTGCGCGGTCACGGCGCTGGGGGGTAATCTGGTTTCGGATGCTTTGATAACCAGCATTTCGCCATCAATGTCAGGGGGGTTTGATCTGTCATTGCAGAACGGAAATCATCTTGGGGCGGACCGCGTCATCCTTTGCGCGGGCCTTGGCACATCGCAATTGGCGGCACAATTGGGCTTTGAAACCCGCGTCCGGCCACAGCGCGGCGAATTGTTGATTACCGAAAAGCTGGCCGACCGGCTTCCGTTCTTGTCCAGCACGATCCGGCAGGTAGATGAGGGCGGCGTGCAGATCGGTGGGACCAAGGCCGACGCTGGCCCCGATGACAGTGAGACGCTTCCCATCATGGCGCAGTTGGCGCGCCATGCAGTGACGGTTCTTCCTGCTCTGGCCGATGTTCGGGTCGTCCGCGCCTGGGGTGCGCTGCGCGTGGTATCGCCGGATGGCTATCCGGTCTACGCGCGGTCAAAACAGCATCCCGGCGCCTATCTTGTAACTTGTCATAGCGGCGTCACGCTGGCCTCTCTTCATGCGACCGTACTGGCCGAATGGATCGACGATACTTCACGCGCACCAAATCTGGAGGCATTCGATGAAAATCGCTTCGCGCTTTCTGGCGCGGCCTGAGGCTGCCAGGGCCATAAAATTGACGTTGGATGACCAGCCCATCACGGCACATCCCGGCGATACGGTCGCGGCGGCACTGCTTGCGCATTCGGGCGACGCCGCACGCCATACCGTCAAGGGTGCGCCCCGTACGGCCTTTTGCATGATGGGTGTCTGTTTCGATTGTCTGGTTGAGGTTGACGGGCGACCGAATGTTCAGGGCTGTATGATTGCCGTCCGCGATGGCATGGTTTTGCGGCGACAGCATGGATTGCGCCCTTTGATCGGAGGCGGCGAAGATGCGTGACACCGATTTGATCATCGTCGGCGCAGGCCCCGCTGGAATGGCCGCCGCCGCCACCGCCGCAAACGGCGGCGCGCGTGTGTTGCTGCTGGATGAACAGCCCCGTGCCGGTGGGCAAATCTTTCGCAATGTGGCCGCGGGTGGTGCGGAACGCCCCTATCTTGGCAAGGAATACACGGCGGGAAAACCGCTTGTTGCGGCGCTTGATCACCCAAATATAACCGCCAAATATGGCGCAACCGTCTGGCGTCTTGAGGCGGGACCACGCCTTATCTGGTCCCGCGATGGGGGAAGCAATGTCAGCTGCGCACCCCACATCCTTTTGGCAGGCGGGGCGCAAGAACGCCCGGTTCCATTTCCGGGGTGGACGCTGCCCGGGGTGATGCCGGCAGGTGCGGCGCAGATACTGATGAAAACCGCAGGGCTTTTGCCGCGCGACGCGGTCTTGGCCGGGTCCGGGCCGCTTCTTTATCTTATTGCGGCACAGATGATCGACGCAGGCACACCGCCAAAAGCGATGGTGGAAACGCAGTCACAGGCGATGATGTTGCGCGCCCTGCCACGACTGCCCCGCGCACTTCTTGGCGCAGGCACGCTGATCAAGGGCCTTGGCCTTATACGCAAAATCCGGGCCGCTGGCGTGGCGCGGTATACCGGTGCCTCTGGCTTCAAAGCCGCCACGACGAAGGACGGCACGATCGCCTTTTCTTTTGTTGCCAAGGGGCGTGAACACCATATGGACACGCCCATCCTTTTGACGCATCAGGGCGTTGTTCCCGCAACCCACTTAAGCCGCGCCGCGGGGATCGTTCATGCCTGGAACGAGGCACAGCAAGCGTTTCAGCCGGTAGTTGATTCATGGGGCCGGACCAATGTTTCAGGCATTCATGTGGCAGGTGACGGCGCCGGGATTGGCGGCGCCGAGGCTGCCCAAGCGGCGGGGCGATTGGTGGCACTGGATGTCTTGCATCTTTCAGGGAAAAGCAGCCAGGCGGCGCGCGATCAGCGCTCTGTGCCAGAACGTGCCACGCTGCGCCGCGCGCTGGCAATCCGGCCATTTCTTGACGCTGTCTATGCGCCCCTTCCAGAATTTCTATCCCCCCCAGACGACACAATTGTGTGCCGCTGCGAAGAGGTCACCGCGGGCGATATCCGCCGGTCACTGCAAGAGGGCGCGAACGGCTTGAGGCAGGTCAAAACCGCAACACGCGCCGGAATGGGCCCGTGCCAAGGCCGGATGTGCGACTTGACGGTGCGCGGCATCCTATCATCCTGCGGGGCCACCCCCGCAACACCACGCGCCCGCAGCCCCATAAAACCCATCTCACTTGGCGAATTGGCGGCACTCACATCTCAACAGGAGACATCAGCATGACCGGCATTTCCGCCCTGAGGGTCGACAACCTGCACAAGAGCTTTGGCGACCACGAGGTCATCAAAGGGGTGTCGATGGAGGCGCAAAAGGGGGACGTGATTGCAATCCTCGGCGCCTCGGGCTCGGGCAAGAGCACCTTCCTGCGCTGCATCAACCTTTTGGAGACACCGAATTCAGGCGATGTCTATCTGGGCGGTGAAAAAATCCGCATGAAGAAAAACCGTCATGGCGAAATGGTCCCCGAGGATATCCGGCAGGTCGAGCGCATGCGTGCAAGGCTTTCGATGGTTTTCCAGGGCTTCAACCTTTGGTCCCACATGACGGTCATGGAAAACGTGCTGGAAGGCCCGCTTTACGTTCAAAAGACCCCCAAGGCCGAGGCCCGGGAAAAAGCCAAGGCGCTGCTTGCCAAGGTCGGGTTGGCCAACCGCGCCGACTATTATCCCGCGCATCTTTCGGGTGGCCAGCAACAGCGGGTGGCAATTGCCCGGGCACTGGCAATGGACCCCGATGTGATGCTGTTTGACGAGCCAACCTCGGCGCTGGACCCCGAACTTGTGGGTGAGGTCCTGACTGTGATGCGCAACCTGGCCGAGGAAGGCCGGACCATGCTGGTCGTGACCCACGAGATGGGCTTTGCGCGCGATGTATCGTCAAAGACAGTGTTTCTACATCAGGGCGAGGTCTGCGAAGAAGGCCCGCCGCGCAAGCTTTTTGCTAACCCCGAAACTGAACAGTTCAAGGCCTTTTTGTCGCGCATGAACTGACAAAACCCATCTGAAGGAGGAAACAACCATGAAAAGAAGAACATTGTTCGCAACCGTGGCGGCGCTGGGGATCGCGCTAAGCAGCACAGCCGCTGTAGCAGAAACCCTGCGCATCGGGGTTGAAGCCGCCTATCCGCCGTTCTCCTTCAAGGATTCCGATGGAACACTTGGCGGTTTCGATATCGACATTGCCAAGGCGCTTTGTGCCCAGATGCAGCGTGAATGCGAACTGGTCGAACAGGAATGGGATGGGATGATCCCGGCACTGAAGGCCAAGAAATTCGACGCCATTGTCGCCTCTATGTCGATCACCGAAGAGCGCAAGCATCAGATCGACTTTTCTGACAAATACTATCAGACCCCGGCGCGGCTGGTCGCCAGGAAAGATGTGACATTTGAGGGCACACCCGAGGGATTGACGGGCAAGCGTATCGGCGTGCAGCGCGGCGCAACCCACCAATGTTATGCCGAGAAAATGTTCCCCGGCGCCGAGATCGTGCTTTATGGAACACAAGAAGAAGTATTCCGGGACCTCGCGCTAGGTCGGATCGACGCCCAGTTATCGGATTCGCTGATTGCTTACGAAAGCTTCCTGTCAAAGGAAGAGGGGGCCGATTATGCCTTTCTTGGTGGCGATCATCTTGACGTGGAATGCTACGGCGAAGGCGTCGGCATAGCTGTTCGCAAAGGCGATGCAGAACTGCGCGACGCGCTAAGCGCCGCCATCACCGCGATCCGCGAAAATGGCACCTACGCCAAAATCAACGATACGTATTTTGCTTTCGATATCTACGGCGGCAGCCCCGCCGCGAAATGAGCTGAACCGACAGGGCCGCATGCCGCGGCCCTGTTTTTTTCCGAAAGGACCCGGCGATGGACCTCATTTTCGAATATCGATCACAGCTGATGGCTGGCGCGGCCATGACAGTTCAACTCGCGCTGGCGTCCCTGATTATTGCGGTGGTGTTCGGGCTTTTGGGGGCTTGGGCCAAGCTGTCCGCCAGCCGGATCGCACGGCGGTTGGCGCAAATCTATACGACAATCGTGCGGGGTATCCCGGATCTGGTCCTGATCATGTTGGTGTTTTATGGCGGGCAAGTAACGCTGAACGCTATGGGCGACCTGACCGGGCTTTGGGGTTATATCGAGATCAGCCAATTTGTTGCTGGCGCAGGAACCATTGGCGTGATCTTCGGCGCCTATTTCACAGAAACCTTTCGCGGCGCGATCATGGCAATCCCGCGCGGGCAAATCGAGGCTGGTATCAGTTGCGGCATGCCCCGTTTGCTGATCTTTCGCCATATCATCTGGCCGCAGATGGTGCGCTACGCATTACCGGGTTTTACAAATAACTGGCTGGTACAGCTCAAGACGACCGCGCTTGTCTCGGTCATCGGGTTACAGGATCTTGTCTATAATGCGTTCACGGCCGGCCGGTCGAGCGGGCAGCTCTTTACCTTTATGGCGGCGGCGTTCGTAATTTACCTGATCCTGACCGGCCTGTCGGACATTGCATTTCGCATGCTGGACCGGCGCTATAGCCGCGGCGTGGAAAGGGCATGACCATGGAGCAAATCCTGTCCTATATCCCGCTTGATATTTCACTGATCGCTGAAAATTTCGACAGGTTCCTTTATGGGGTCTGGACAACGTTGAACCTGACGTTTCTCGCGCTTTTCGTTGGGGGCCTGCTGGCAATTCCAATGGCGATAGCGCGGGCTTCGCATCACCGGGTTCTGAATCCCATTATCTGGGCTTACACCTATGTTTTCCGCGGCACGCCGCTTTTGGTGCAAACATACCTGATCTACTACGGTTTCGGCCAGTTTGAGTTTATCCGCAAAAGCTGGCTTTGGGAGCCGGTCTTGTCTTCGGCATGGTGGTGCGCGCTGATTGCTTTCACGTTGAATACCGCGGCCTATTCCACAGAACTGTTGCGCGGCGCCATCGTCGACACCCCGAAAGGCGAGGTCGAGGCCGCCATCGCCACGGGCCATTCCTACACCGGACGTATGCGCCGCATCATCCTGCCGTCGGCTTTCCGCCGGGCCATTCCCGCCTATTCAAACGAGGTCATCTTTATGTTGCACGGATCGGTTGTCGCCAGCACGATCACCTTGCAAGACATCCTGGGCGTCGGGCGTTGGCTGAACGGGCGCTACTATCTGGCCTATGAGGGTTTTATCACCGCGGCCCTGCTTTATTTCCTTATCGTGCTTTGCATCACATCGGCCTTTCGCTGGCTGGAACGGCGCTATCTGCGTCATTTGACACGCCGCGAAACGCCGCAAACCCCCAAAATAAGCCCGGAGCCAGCCCCATGACCCAAAAGACACACATGATTGACCGGATGCACACCAACACCAGGATGAGCCGCATCGTGACGCATGACGGAACGGTATATCTGTGCGGTCAGGTTGGTGATGGCATTGATATCGCCGCACAAACCAGCGATTGCCTGTCTCGCATTGATACGCTTCTGATCGAGGCGGGATCGTCACGCAAACATATTCTTCAGGCGGTGATCTGGCTGGCTGATATGTCCGATTTTGATGCAATGAACGCGGTTTGGGATGCCTGGGTGCCCCAAGGATATGCCCCAGCGCGGGCCTGCGGTGAGGCGCGTCTGGCCGGTGATGACCTGAAGGTTGAAATCATCATCACCGCCGCTGAAACCGGGGCTGACGGGGGACCCAGCAAATAATGCAAAAGCGATGCGGATTGATTGGTCTGCCGGTAGCCTGCGGCAAGCGGCGCCGCAGGCACTGACAGGCCAGGATCGCAGCGCCACTTTTTTATCTTGGGGCGCCACGCCTATAGCCCTCTGACCCGCAACCATTCGGGACGGGATACCCTGACCGGACCCAAGCACAACTTGCCGGCACGGTGATTATGTCAGCAGCCTGTTACAGGCTGCTGTTCAACGCCGCGATGATGACATCACCCATTTCCGAGGTTGAGATCGGCTTGCCACCCTCGGGGCCCATCAGATCAGCCGTGCGGGCACCCTCTGTCAGTACCTTCTCTACGGCTTTTTCCAGCCGCGTCGCCTCATCGCCCAGATCAAAGCTGTAACGCAGCGCCATCGCAAAAGACAAAATACTGGCGATAGGATTGGCTTTGCCCTGACCCGCGATATCTGGCGCCGATCCGTGCACCGGTTCATACAGCGCTTTTGGGCGACCGTTGGCCATGGGTGCCCCCAGCGACGCCGAGGGCAACATCCCAAGGCTACCCGTCAGCATCGCCGCACAATCCGACAGCACATCGCCAAACAGGTTGTCGGTGACGATCACGTCAAACTGCTTTGGCCAGCGGACAAGCTGCATCGCACCGTTGTCGGCATACATGTGCGACAGTTCCACCTCGGGGTATTCGTTGTCGTGAACCCACTGCACCTCTTCACGCCACAGAATGCCCGATTCCATGACGTTGGCCTTCTCCATCGAGCAGACCTTGTTGCCACGCCGCTTGGCCAGCTCAAACGCCGAACGCGCCACGCGGCGAATTTCGTCCGTGGTGTAGCGTTGGGTGTTGATGCCAACGCGACCACCCTCATTATCGGGGAAAATCCCGCGCGGTTCGCCAAAATAGATGCCCGAAGTCAGTTCGCGCACAATCATGATATCAAGGCCCGCCACCACGTCTTTCTTAAGGCTGGAAAAATCGGCCAACGCATCAAAGCACTGCGCCGGACGCAGGTTTGAAAACAGGTCCATTTCCTTGCGCAACCGCAACAGACCGCGTTCCGGCTTTACGCTGAAATCCAGCGTGTCGTATTTTGGCCCCCCTACGGCACCCAGCAACACCGCGTCGACTTCCTGCGCGCGCGCCATGGTTTCGTCCGACAAGGGCGCACCATGCGCGTCATAGGCAACACCGCCGACTAGCCCTTCAGACACGTCAAAGTGGATGTCGCGCGTGTCACCATACCAGGTGATGACCTTTTTCACTTCGGCCATGACTTCGGGGCCGATACCGTCACCGGCAAGAATAAGGATCGAGGGGTTCGCCATTGCTGTCTCCAACCGAAAATAGGGTTGGTTGCGGCGTAACGGCTGGGCGACGCATGGTCAAGCGGCAGCCCTTCAGGGCAAGGCAATATCGACCCAGACCAGCCGATGGCGCGATGCCGTCTGTACCGCCACCGCAAGCGGTTCATCAGGGGTAGGCCAAAGGACGCCCGAGTTGGTAACCGTCAGGCTGGCAGCGGGCAGGATGTAATCGGCGCGCATATTGCCGGGGCCGGGGCTATCGGGCCAGTCGGCAGTGTCGTGCGCCGCATCGCCCCGCTGACCTGCGTTCGGGCCACCCTGCGCGGCCGCAGCCAATGGGCCGCCCAGACTGCGCGGGGCCGGGTCTTGCACCAAGGGGTGGGCAACAAGGGCCGCCAATGCCTCGGCCCGCCCTTCACCATCTATCAGATCCAGATTGGCATCGCCCAGAATGATAAACGGGGCATCCGGCACGGGGGGGAACGCCCCTTCCAGATACCGCAGCCACAGCGCGGTTTCGTCATGGTTGCGACGGCCGTTCCGGTCTTCGGGGCCGTCAAAAACCGGCGGGGTCGCAGCATAGGCCCAAAGATGCAGCGCGCTGCCATCGGGCAACTGCAAGGGCACATCCCAATGACCCGTGGTCGAAAGCCGCTGCACCGCCGCAGCATCGGGTGCAAGTCCCGCGCCCGCCATCAGATTTCCGGGCAGGTCACGCCACAGCATTGACGTAAAGTCGCGGGCTTGATCGGTGGCAATCGGCAGGCGCGACAGAATGGCCATCCCCTTTTGCCCTGCAAACCGGCCATAGCCCTGCGCATCGCGCGCCTCGCCCAGACGGCCGTTGCCGTTGAGGTCCAGCCCCGTCGCCATCCCGGTATTGGGGCGCAGCGCAAAGCGGTGCGGATATGCGGCACCACGGACGGCAAGCCGCGCCTCAAACGCGGTCAGCGCGGCGCTGTCATGGTCCCAGTCAAACCCGGTCAGCAAGATCACATCAACCGCAGCGGCGGCAATCACATCGGCCACCGCCTCAATCTGGGGGTCGTCACCCTTGGCGATATCGCGCAACAAAAGGCCGGGGCCCTTGCGCGACAGATCGGGCGAATAGGTTGCCACGCGCAATGTATCGGCCATGACGGGAAGCAGGCCGCAAACCCAAAACGCCAGCGTCAGGCCGTAGCAAAGCTGCTTTCGTCCTGATGCTCTTGTTCGCGCTGCTGTTCGATCATCGTGGCGATGCGCCCCATGGCAATGCCGCGCATGAACAGACTTGCCGGAAGAAATGCCCATGCGCTTACCGTCCAGACCATTGTTTGCGGAGATTCCAGTGTAACAGGCGAAAAGCCCGTGGAAACCAGTTTCACCAACGCCGGAATAACAAACGGCAACACAAAGCCAAGCCCTACATTGAACCAGGCATCACGGCGCAACCGGTCAACAACATCCCCACCCGCTGTAGGGTCAAACGTTGGCAGGTTCACCCAAACGTTGAACCCGCCAATGCTGTGCGGCCAACCGATAGTGCGCAAGATCACCACAAAATAACCAAGCGTTATCAACGATATAATATAGCTTATGCCACCCGCGGTACGAACCATATCAATATGGCGCACATCGGCGTCAGCGGGCAGCATCAGCACCAAAAGCCGCACCGGGCTATAGGGTACGTCGATTGACTGGGCAACGGAAGCACCCAGAACCTCGACAAAGCGGGTCAGCGTTGTGGGTTCGGCGTGGCTGGTGACGACAATCGACAGCAGCATCACCGTGACCAAAAGCGACACAAAGCGGATACGGTTGAACGGGGGCGCGTCGCGGAACTCTACCAGGCCGGGGTAGGCAGAGGCGTATTCAAAGAACGTCAACGCCGCCGCAAACATGGCCATAAGCGCCACAATCTGCGTTGTGTCAGACCCAACCCCAGGTATCATCAATGATGGTGTCGCAATCAGAAGTATTACCAGCACAGCGCGAAAAAGCGCCCCCGAAAGACGTGAAACCACTGTCCTAACCCTCTTCCCCGGACGACCCCGATGCGATGCCGGTGTCTTGTTCCGTATTATTGCCGCCAATTGTGGCGGGATGCCTTATTTGCGCCTTGATTCTGCCCATATCCGCTTCCTCTGGCAATCAATTGTTAAGAATAAGGAATTCTTTGAGGCAATTTGACGGAAGGAGTGGTGCGCGATTGCATCAATATTCAAGCAATAAAAAGGCCGCCTATGGCAATGACCCACAGGCGGCACAAAATGTAGTGGCGATGGCAGGGATCAGACCCAGGGGCGCGATTGGTTTGCGGCCATCTCGAACGTGTCGATAGAGTCGATCTTTTGCATCGTCAGGCCGATATCATCCAAGCCATTCAACAGGCAGTGTTTCTTGAACGGGTCCACGTCAAACGCAAAGGTTTGTCCGTCAGACGAAGTGACCGTCTGCGTCTCCAGATCGACGGTGATGCGGGCGTTCGCGCCTTTTTTGGCGTCCGCCATCAGCACGTCAATCGCCGCCTGCGGCAGCACAATCGGCAGAATGCCGTTCTTGAAACAGTTGCTATAGAAAATGTCGGCAAATGAGGTGCTTATGACCGAGCGGATGCCAAAATCGTGCAGCGCCCACGGGGCATGTTCGCGCGATGAGCCACAACCGAAGTTCTCTCCGGCAATGATGATTTCAGCCTTGCGGTAAGCGGGCTGGTTCAACACAAAGCCCGGAATTTCCTTGCCGTCCTGCGTAAAGCGCATTTCGTCAAACAGGTGCACGCCAAGGCCCGAACGCTTGATCGTTTTCAGGAATTGCTTGGGGATGATCATGTCGGTGTCGATGTTGACCAGCGGCATGGGGGCCGCGATACCGGTCAGGGTGGTGAATTTATCCATGGTGGATCAGGTCCTGAAAAGGGGCACGGAACGGGGGGCCGGCCGGTACGGAAACGGTGCACAAGCTGTGCGTACGTTTGCCGGCCATGGCCCGCCCGCCCGCGCGGATTACATCATCTCGCGGATATCAGTCAGATGGCCGGTAATGGCCGCCGCCGCCGCCATCGCCGGGCTAAGCAGATGGGTGCGGCCGCCGCGGCCCTGACGCCCCTCAAAGTTGCGGTTCGAGGTGGCCGCGCAGCGTTCGCCGGGGGCCAGCTGATCGGGGTTCATCGCAAGGCACATCGAGCACCCCGCCAGACGCCATTCAAAGCCCGCGTCGATAAAGATTTGCGCCAGACCCTCTTCCTCGGCCTGCGCCCGCACAAGACCCGAGCCGGGCACAACCATGGCGCGCATCCCGTCCTTGATCTTCTTGCCTTTCAGCACGGCGGCAGCGGCGCGCAGATCTTCGATCCGGCCGTTGGTGCAAGACCCGATGAACACGGTGTCGATCTGAATGTCGGTCAGTTTCTGACCAGCGGTCAGGCCCATGTAGTCAAGCGAGCGTTGCGCCGCCTCGACCTTACCGCCGGTAAAGTCCGACGGGCTGGGCACGGTGCCGGTGATCGGCAGCACATCCTCGGGCGAGGTGCCCCAGGTGACGACGGGGGCAATGTCTTCGCCCCTGAGCGTCACGACCTTGTCGAAATGCGCACCTTCGTCGGTGTAAAGGGTTTTCCACCACGTCAACGCCGCTTCCCATTGCGCGCCTTTGGGGGCGTGCGGGCGGCCCTTGCAATAATCGAAGGTCTTTTGGTCAGGCGCGATAAGGCCCGCACGGGCGCCACCCTCGATGGCCATGTTGCATACCGTCATCCGGCCTTCCATCGACAGATCGCGGATCGCTTCGCCGCAATATTCGATGACGTAACCGGTGCCGCCGGCGGTGCCGGTCGCACCGATGACGCTGAGGGTGATGTCTTTGGCGGTGACACCGGGGCGCAGTTTGCCGGTGATTTCAACCTTCATGTTTTTGGATTTCTTCTGGATCAGCGTTTGCGTGGCCAGAACGTGTTCTACCTCGGATGTGCCGATACCATGCGCCAGCGCACCGAATGCGCCGTGGGTGGCGGTGTGCGAATCGCCGCACACCACGGTCATGCCCGGCAGGGTCCAGCCCTGTTCGGGGCCAACGATATGCACGATACCCTGGCGGACGTCGGAAACGGGATAGTAGTGCACCCCGAAATCGCGCGCGTTCTTGTCCAGCGCCTCGACCTGAATCCGCGATTCCTCATTCTTGATGCCCTGTTCGCGGTCAAGCGTGGTGGGCACGTTATGGTCAGGCACGGCGATGGTTTTTCCGGGGGCACGCACCTTGCGCCCAGCCAGTCGCAGCCCTTCAAAGGCTTGCGGGCTGGTGACTTCGTGGACCAGGTGGCGGTCGATATACAGCAGGCAGGTGCCGTCAGCGTCTTCTTGCGCGACGTGGGCATCCCAGATTTTGTCATACAGGGTCTTGAGCGCGGTCATGGCTCTCTCTCATAGATGGCTGTGGATTAGATAAGGGGCAAAAGAGGGGTGCAAAGACCCCGGCGTATCAAAGATACGCGAGAATGGAGCGGCTTTCGCCGTAAAAGCGTTCCCGCAAGCGGGCGCGATCGTCCATATCAAAAAACCGGGTCATGCGTGTTAGATACCTTGGAATCGGCTTTGTGGCAATATGGCACCCGAATAGGGCTGGTCTTGGCCCGCGTTTCTTGAGATTTAGCGCCGCTGATGCTAGTTTCATGGTATTCCCCGCGCCGGGGGCCTTCGGCGCGCCTATCTGGAGGGCACTGTCCTGACTCATTCTGACCCTGCAACCGGGCTGCCGGTTGGACCGCGCGCGGTGCGCACCGCCAATGCAAGAAACGAAAAAGGTGAGCTGGTCGACCAGCCAAGCAGCGAAGAGCTGCTGACAAGCGTTCTGGCGTCACTGGAAGACGACAAGGCCGAAGATGTGGTGACGATCGACCTGAAGGGGCGGTCCTCGATGGCGGATTACATGGTGATCTGTTCGGGGCGCAGCTCTCGCCAGGTGGGGGCGATTGCCGAAAAGCTGATCGACCGGCTAAAGCAGGAATATGGTCGGCTAAGCCGGATCGAAGGCAAGGAACAGGGCGACTGGGTGTTGATCGACACCGCAGATGTCATCGTGCATGTGTTCCGCCCCGAAGTGCGCGACTTCTACCAACTTGAAAAGATGTGGATGCCCACCTCGGATCTGGGGTCGGGGGTCGTCTGATGCGGGTCCATGTCTGCGCCGCGGGGCGGCTGCGGGCGGGGCCGGAAAAGACGCTGGTTGACGATTATCTGGAACGTTTCGGCAAGACCGGGCGGGCGCATGGCCTTGGCCCGGCGCAGGTGATCGAGGTTGAGGACAAGAAGAACGCCGGGATGGAGGCCGAGGCGGTGTTGCTGGAACGGGCCGTGCCTGCGGGTGCGGTGATCTGCTGTCTGGATGAGCGCGGGGCGGTGCTGTCCTCGCCCGAGTTTGCGGCACGGGTGACCGGCTGGCGCGACGCGGGGCGGCAGGATCTGGCCTTTGTGATTGGTGGGGCCGACGGGATCGCGCCGGGGCTGCGCGAACGGGCGGATTTCAGCATGAGCTTTGGGCGGATGGTCTGGCCGCATATGCTGGTGCGGGTGATGCTGGCCGAACAGATTTACCGGGCGGCGCAGATTGTGGCGGGAACGCCTTACCACCGGGTCTAACGGGGGCGCTGCCCCCGCACCCCCGGGATATTTACGCCAGAAAGAATGCCCAGAGTTGCCCTGCCGCGCCGCCGCGCGTAATCAGGGGCAGGATTTTGCAGGAGGCCCAGATGACCCATCCCAAACCCGTGGTTTTGTGCATTCTGGATGGTTGGGGCGAGAGGGCCGAACGTGAGGGCAATGCGCCCCTGCTGGCAAACACGCCGAATTTCGATGCGGTCATGGCAGGTTGCCCTCGGGCGACGCTGATTACACATGGGCCCGATGTGGGGTTGCCAAGCGGGCAGATGGGGAATTCAGAGGTTGGGCACACCAATATCGGCGCGGGCCGGGTGGTGGCGATGGATCTGGGGGCGATTGATCTGGCGATTGAGGATGGCAGTTTCTTCAGCAACGCCGCCCTGTTGAGCTTTGTCGCGCGGCTGAAAGAAACGGGCGGTGCGGCGCATCTGATGGGGGTGGTGTCGGATGGCGGGGTGCATGGGCATATCCTGCACGTTCTGGCTGCGGCGCGGGCGATTGCCGGGGCCGGGGTGCCGGTGGTGCTGCATGCGATCACTGACGGGCGCGATGTGGCCCCTACCTCGGCGGGCGAGTTTGTGGCCGAATTGCTGACCGGGCTGCCAAAGGGCGTGCGTGTCGGCACCGTCATCGGTCGCTACTGGGCGATGGACCGTGACACCCGCTGGGAGCGGGTCAGCCGCGCCTATGGGGCGATTGTTCAGGCCAAGGGCGCGGCGGCAGCCGATGCCCGCACCGCCGTGGCCGATGCCCATGCGCGGGGCGAAACGGATGAGTTCATCGCCCCCACGGTGATTGATGGTTACCGGGGTGCCAAGGATGGCGACGGGTTCTTTTGCCTCAACTTCAGGGCCGACCGCGCGCGCGAGATTCTGGCCGCATTGGGCGCACCGGAGTTTGACGGGTTTGACGTGGCGGGGCGGCCGCAATGGGCGGCGATGCTGGGGATGGTCGATTACTCAAAGGCGCATGACGCCTATATGACCAGCGCCTACCCCAAGCAGACCATCGTCAATACGCTAGGCGAATGGGTGGCCAAGCACGGGTTGACGCAATTCCGACTGGCCGAAACGGAAAAATATCCGCATGTGACGTTTTTTCTGAACGGCGGCAAAGAGGCCCCCGAACCGGGCGAAGACCGCTGCATGCCAAAGTCACCCAAAGTGGCAACCTATGATTTGCAGCCCGAAATGTCGGCCCCCGAGGTGACAGCGAAATTCATAGCCGCGATCAGCCATGGCTACGATCTGATCGTGGTCAACTATGCCAACCCCGATATGGTGGGCCACACTGGCGATCTTGCCGCCGCGATTGCTGCCTGCGAGGAAATCGACCGCGATCTGGGGCAGGTGCTGAATGCGCTGAAGGCGGCGGGCGGGGCGATGATTCTGACCGCCGATCATGGCAATTGCGAGGTGATGATCGACCCCGTGACGGGGGGGCCGCATACCGCGCATACGACCAATCTGGTGCCGGTCGCGCTGATTGGCGGGCCTGCCGGCGTGCGGCTGCGGCATGGGCGGCTGGCCGATCTTGCGCCGACGCTGCTGGAGTTGATGGGCCTGCCGCAACCCGATGAGATGACCGGCAAAAGCCTGATCGAGCGGTGAGGATGCGCGCGACCATACTGGCTTTGGCGTTGGCCCTGACCGTGCCGATAATGGCGGCGGCGGCCCAAGGGCAAAGTGCTGCGGCCAAGGCCGCGCTGCTGGCCGCTGACAATCTGCGCACGGCGGTATCGGCGCTGGATGTGGCGAAATCGTCGAAAGACCGCGTCGCTGCGCTGACCGAAACGATCCGCGCCTATGAGGAAGGTCTGGGGGCGCTGCGCGACGGGTTGCGCCGCGCCGCCATCCGCGAGGCCGAGATCCGCGCCGTGTTCGATGCCAAACGTGACCGCGTCGGGCGGTTGCTGGGGGTGATGTCGACGATGGAGCAATCCGACGGGCCGCTGTTGCTGCTGCATCCGGCGGGGCCGGTCGGGGTGGCGCGATCGGGCATGGTGTTGGGGGCGGTGACGCCCGCGCTTCAGGCCGAGGCTGAGGCGATGCGAACGACCTTGCAGGAAATATCAGACCTGCGCAGCCTACAGCAAAGTGCCGCGGCGACGCTGCAAAGCGGGCTCGCCTCGGTTCAAGAGGCGCGCACGGCGCTAAGCGAGGCGGTGGCAGAGCGGATCAACCTGCCGACCCGCTATCTGGAAGAGCCCGAAGAACTGCGCGCGCTGGTCGAAAGCGCGGACACGATGGAGGGCTTTGCCTCGGGGTTGGCGGATATTGACAATGACATCGGCGCCCCGATGGATGATTTTGCGGGTGCGATGGGCACGCTGCGCCTACCGGTGATGGGTAGCCTGCTGCGCCGCGCCGGTGAGGCCGACGCCGCCGGTATCCGCCGCCCTGGCATGATCTTGGCCACCGCACCGGCCGCGCTGGTCACGACACCCTGGCCCGCGACCATTCGCTACCGCGGGCCGCTCTTGGACTACGGAAATGTGATCATCCTAGAGCCCGCAAAAGACTATCTTCTGGTTCTGGCGGGCCTGGACACCGTCTATGGTGAAGTAGGGGACGTGCTTGCGCAGGATGCGGCAGTGGGTCTGATGGGCGGATCCGAGCCGGGCGCGAAAGAGTTTGGCACGGATTTTGTGGCAGCGGCACAGATTGGCGGTGGCGCAGGGCGGTCAGAAACGCTTTATATTGAACTGAGACTGAACAAGAAGCCCGTGGACCCCGCCCAATGGTTCACTGAAACGCGTAAAGACCAGGGATGAGGAAAACCAGGGATTGACGATGAAAAAATTCGTAATGGCCGCGATTGGCGGTACTATCGCCGGGGCAATTCTGACAACGCAGGTTGCCGGGCCCCTGGTGGCACAAGAGGCCGCCAAATCGGCCTCGGTCTATGAGCAGTTGGACCTGTTTGGTGACATCTTTGAACGGATCCGCACGGATTACGTCGAAGAGGTCAAGGACTCGGATCTGATTGAGGCGGCGATCAACGGGATGTTGACATCGCTTGACCCGCATTCCAGCTATCTGCCGCCCGACGCCTATGACGATATGCGCACGCAGACGCGGGGCAGCTTTGGCGGGCTTGGCATTGAGGTGACGCAGGAAGAGGGCTTTGTAAAGGTCGTCTCTCCGATGGACGGCACGCCTGCAGCAGAAGCGGGGATCGAGTCGGGCGACTATATTACCCATGTGGATGGTGAATCGATCCTTGGGCTGACGCTGGATGCCGCCGTGGAAAAGATGCGCGGGCCGGTGGGCAGCGAGATTGTCATTACCGTGGTGCGCGAAGGCACGCTTGAGCCGTTCGATGTGTCGATCATCCGCGACACGATCAAACTGACCGCCGTAAAGGGCCGCACCGAAGGCCAGACCGTCGTGCTGCGGATCACCACGTTCAATGATCAAACCTACCCCAATCTGGTGGACAGCCTGAAAACGGCGGTCAAGGACGCGGGCGGTATGGACAAGGTGAACGGCTTTGTTCTGGATATGCGCAACAACCCCGGTGGCCTGCTGACCCAGGCGATCAAGGTGTCTGACGCGTTTCTTGATGCGGGCGAAATCGTATCGACCCGTGGCCGCAAGGCCGAAGACAGCGAACGTTTCAACGCCTCGGCCGGCGATCTGGCCGAAGGTAAACCCATTGTGGTGCTGATCAACGGCGGGTCTGCCTCGGCCTCCGAAATCGTGACCGGGGCGCTTCAGGATCATCACCGCGCAATCGTCGTGGGGACGAAATCCTTTGGCAAGGGCTCGGTCCAGACGGTGATGCCGATCAAGGGCGATGGCGCGATGCGGCTGACCACGGCGCGCTATTACACGCCGTCGGGTCGCTCGATCCAGAACCTGGGGATTGCGCCCGATGTGGTGGTGCAACAGCCGCCCAAAGCCCCGGCCGTCGAAGAGGACGAAGCCGCGACCAAGATCAGAACCCGGTCAGAAGCCGATCTTCGCGGCACGTTAAGCAACGATTCCATGTCCGAGGACGAAAAAGCCCAAGCCGAGGCGGAACGCACCAAGGCCGAAGAGGCGGCAAAGCTGCGGTTGGACGATTATCAACTGGCCTATGCCATTGATATTCTCAAGGGCCTGTCGGTGATTTCACCCGACGTCGTCAAATCGCTGGCCGACGCGACAAAGAATTAGCGCGGCAATTGCGCCATTGAACCGGGGGGCCTTGGCCCCCCGTTTCGCCATTGCCCCTTGCTATCACAGGACACCGTATGACCCCCGATCAGATTTCCACCCTTCCCTATCGGCCCTGCGTGGGTGTGGTGCTGATAAACCCCCAAGGGTTGATCTTTGCAGGGCAGCGCATCGACAGCCCGGTTGCCGCCTGGCAGATGCCACAAGGCGGGATCGACGCGGGCGAGGCCCCCTATGACGCGGCGCTGCGCGAATTATGGGAAGAGACCGGGGTGACGGCGGATCTGGTGGAACCGGTCGCCGAAACCGCAGATTGGGTGACCTATGACCTGCCCGATGAATTGATGGGCAAGGTCTGGAAAGGCCGATACCGGGGGCAGCGGCAAAAGTGGTTCCTGCTGCGATTTCAGGGCGCCGACACCCAGATCCGCATTGCCACCGACCACCCGGAATTTGCGTCCTGGCGCTGGATTGGCGCGGCAGAGATGGTCGCGGCGATCGTGCCGTTCAAACGGGCGGTTTATGAATCCATCACCGCCGAATTCGCACCTTATCTGCACGGGATCAACTGACCGGCCGTCTAGAAATCCAGGCCAAGGTCCAGCGTGCGCGCTGAATGGGTCAGCGCCCCCGATGAGATGTAATCAACCCCGGTGGCCGCCACCTCTGCGATGCGTGGCAGTTGCATATTGCCCGACGCCTCCAGCACGACCCTTCCGTCGGCCATTGCCACCGCTTGGTGCAGCGTGGGCGTGTCCATATTGTCAAGCAGCACGACATCGGCACCGCCGATGGCCAGCACTTCGGCCAGTTGGTCCAGCCGGTCAACCTCAATCTCAATCCGCATCATGTGACTGCGGGCTGCCTTGGCGGCGGTCAGAACGGCGGTAATCCCGCCGGCGGCGGCTATGTGGTTGTCCTTGATCAGGATCGCGTCCGAGAGGCCGTAGCGGTGGTTAAAGCCGCCTCCGTGCTGCACCGCCAGCTTTTCCACCGCACGCAGGCCGGGGGTGGTTTTACGGGTGCAGGTGATGCGCGTGTTCGTGCCGCGCGTTTTCGCCACAAAGGCCGCGGTCAGCGTGGCAATGCCCGTCAGCCGCCCGGCAAAGTTCAGCGCCACCCGTTCCGCCATCAGGATCGAGGCGGCGGCGCCGTCGATGGTCATCAGCGTATCGCCGGGCTGGCAAGGCTGGCCATCAGCGACCTGCGTTTCCAACCGAAGCGCGGGGTCGACCAGCCGGAACGCCACCGCGGCGATCTGCATGCCGGAAACCACGCCCGCCTCGCGCGCGTTCAGGCGGGCAGTGTAGCGGACACCGGCGGGAATGACTGCGCGGGTGGTCACATCCCCCATCGGGGACAGATCTTCGGTCAGCGCCGCACGAACCAGTGGTTCAAGCAGGAAATCAGGCAGGGTTGCAGTCATCGGGTATCCTCAGTGACATCGGCGCGAAGGGCCAGGGCGGTGGCCAGTGTCAGGCGCGATCGTTCGGCCTGCGCCGGGTCGGCGTCAGGGTAATCGGTGCGGAAATGCCCGCCCCGGCTTTCCTCCCGCATCAAGGCGGCGGCGGCGATCAGCGTGGCGGTGGCGGTCATGTTCGCCAGCGTTTCGGACGGTGGCGCCAGGGATTCGATTTCGCCAATCTCGGCCAGCGCGCGGCGCAAACCTGCCTCGTTGCGCATGACGCCGACATGGGCGGTCATCAACTGCCGCAACCGGGCGATGGCGTCAGGGTCCGGAACGGTGCCACCTTCCGGGAAGGTCAGGCTGACCGCAGGGGCCGCGACCACCGGGCCAAGGGCCGCATCAATCGACAGGCTGCACAGACGGGCGAAAACCAGCGCTTCAAGCAGCCCGTTCGAGGCCAGACGGTTTGCGCCATGCAGCCCGGTAGACGACGCCTCGCCGCAGGCCCAAAGGTTGCCAAGGCTGGACCGGCCCTGCGCATCAACCGCAACGCCCCCCATGTGGTAATGCGCGGCGGCGGCAACCGGAATAGGCTGTGAAACAGGGTCTATTCCGGCCCGTTTGCAAGCTTCGGCCACGGCGGGAAAGCGGGTCAGTACCGACGCGCCCAGCGCCGCGCGGGTATCAAGCATCGGCCGGTGCCCGGCCACGGATTCAGCAAAGATCGCGCGGGCGACAATATCGCGGGGGGCCAGTTCGGCATCGGGGTGCAGGGGCAGCATGAAGCGGGTGCCATCGGCGTTGATCAGGGTGGCCCCTTCGCCGCGCAGCGCCTCGGTTGCCAAGGGGGCGGGGTCTTCGCCGCAATCAATGGCGGTGGGGTGAAACTGCACGAATTCGGCGTCAGCGATAACGGCACCCGCGCGGGCGGCCATACCGATCACCTGGCCGCGAATCCGCGGCGGGTTGGTGGTCACTGCATAAAGCCCGCCTGATCCACCGCCTGCCAGCAGCACCGCCGCCCCGCGCAGCAGCACCCGCCCCGAAGGCACATCCGCGCGTTCCAGCCAAACGCCGGTGACGGTACCGTTCAGCGCCTCCAATCCCGACGCCAGCACCCCCTCAAGCACCTGCACCGAGGGCGCCACACGCACGGCAGCGATCAACGCCTGCATGATCTCGCGGCCGGCTTGATCGCCCTTGACGCGGACCACGCGCGGCTGGCTATGCGCCGCTTCGCGCGACATGATATAGTCGCCGCTCGCGTCGCGGTCGAACGGCGTGCCAAGGGTGGTCAGGTTCAGGATATGTGCCTTTGCCTCGGCGGTGACCATGCGGGCGATTTCGGGGTCGACTGTGCCGGCGCCCGCACGCAGCGTGTCTATTGCGTGGCTTTCCGGGCTATCACCAGCCGACATCGCCGCCGCAACCCCGCCCTGTGCCCAGGCAGACGAGGCCCCTGCCCCCAGCCGTTCAGGCGAAATCACCAGCACCGGGCGCGGCGCCAGTTTCAGCGCCGCGTAAAGCGCCCCCAGACCCGCCCCGACGATAATCACGCGGTCAGTGGCAAGGTGGGCGGCAGACTGCGGTATCATGCCATGGTTTTCCGCGACAGATCTATCATCCGCTGCACAGCCACGCGGGCACGGGCGGAAATTTCAGGGTCGACCACCACTTCGGTCGTCATCGTATGAAGCGACCAGAGAATCTTTTCCAAGGTGATTTTCTTCATATAGGGGCACATGTTGCAGGGGCCGACAAAGTCGACTTCTGGCAGTTCATCAGCGATGTTCGAGGCCATGGAACATTCAGTAACAAGCATCGCCCGGCCGGGTTTGTGGCTGTGCACATAGTCGATGATACCCGAGGTCGAGCCGGAAAAATCAGCCTCGGCCACCACATCGGGCGGGCATTCGGGATGCGCGATGATCTGCGTGTCAGGGTAATGGGTGCGAAATTCGCGCAGGTCGGCGGCGGTGAATTGTTCGTGGACGATACACGACCCCGCCCACCAGACCACCCGCTTGCCCGGCACCTGGCGCGCCACGTTCTGGGCCAGATACTGGTCAGGGGTCATGATGACGGTATCGCCTTCCATCGCGGCAACGATCTGCGCGGCGTTGGACGATGTGCAGCAGATATCCGAGGCGGCCTTCACCTCGGCAGTGGTGTTGACATAGCTGACAACCGGCGCACCGGGGTATTTGGCGCGCATCTCGGCAACGCCTTCAGCGGTAATGCTTTCTGCCAGCGAACAGCCTGCCGCCATATCCGGGATCAGCACGGTTTTCGCCGGGTTCAGGATTTTTGAGGTTTCGGCCATGAAATGCACACCGCATTGCACGATCACGTCGGCCTCGACCCTGGTCGCGGCAATCGCCAGTTGCAGACTGTCGCCCACAACATCGCCAACCCCGTGAAACACCTCTGGCGTCATGTAGTTATGCGCCAGAATGACGGCATTTCGTTCGCGTTTCAGGCGATTGATTTCCATCACATAGGGCGCATAACGGGCCCAGTCGGCCAGCGGCACGACGCGGTTCATCCGGGCGTGTATATCGGCCGTGGCTTCGGCCTTTTCCAGCGACGGCGCAAGATCGTAGGCCTCGGCAAGCGAGCTCCGCATCAAGGCAATATCCAGCATGGGCTTCCTCCTCCCAACGTAGGCATGGTTGCATTTAAGGGCTGTGGCGGGTGGGCGCTATGGGAATATTGACGGAAAATTTGCTTTTTTCGGGAATGGAGCCAAGATCGGGGCCATGTCGCCACGATTTGCCGAGCAATCGCCTGTATTATTTCAGGATCACTCAATTTTCGGAAAATAGTCCGCAGGCGAAAGATGGACGTTTTGCAAAGCTGAATCACCGGGCGTCAACGGCAGGATTTTTGGCCCCCGTTTGCCGACCCTTCGATGGTCTTGCAAAAACGTCAACACTTGGCGCAACGCCATTCGCCCCTGCTCTTGCGGGTCATCGAAGGGCGCAAACAGCACGCTACCGCCCACCAGGCCACGCTTGACCGTATGGGCAAGATAGGTCGCAATCAGCCTTGGCGTTCTATTTGCATCAGGATGCGCGCGCAAATGGCCCATTGCGGCCTCAATCGTGGGGGCGCTGCCGATGATATAGTCAACATCAGGGTGTCGGGACAGTGCGGTTTCGACCAGTGCCAATTGGGCATCCAGGCCGGTATCTGCGCCGTAAACGGCGATAATCCGGGTGCTGCTGTTGACCAACGCATCGCGCAAACCTGCCTCTAACGGCGCGGTCCAGCCGGATTCGCGGGGACCGGAAATCAACACCGCCGTTTTGAGGGGACCGCCCGCGGGATCGCGCGCGGCAAGATAATTCCCCACTGCCCGCCCCATATCAGCCCAGTCGACCCCTACCGACCCACTCAGAACAGGCGAATGCAGCACATTGACCAGCGCAAAGACTGGCACTTTTTCAGCCGCCCGCACGATGGCCGCCAGTAAATCGGGGTGGTCTGACGTAACGGCCCCGATCACAATTGCATCGACGCCCGCTTCCACACAGGCATCAACCTGCCGGATCTGGCTTTCGCGGGCCTGATAGCCGCCCGCCTCTTGGATCCACAGGGTTGCATCGCGCAGCCTTGCCTCTTGCTCCAGCCCATAGCCGACGCTGAGCCAGTATTCATCCTTGAAATGCGGCACCAGCACGCAGACCGAAACCGCCGGCGCCGCTAAACCCGGGCCTCCCATGGCAAGCGCCGCGCCAAATATCACGGCCAGACGCAATCGCGTTGAACCGCGCAGAAAGGCTTCGTAATACTGCATCATGCGCAAGGCTCGTTTTGACACGCGGCTCCTTCAGGTTTTTGCCATCATGGGGGTCATGACCCTGATGGTCGGCGGCATTTCCATTGCCGTCAACCGCCATCTTATCAAAACCAACGACGCGATGATGGCGCGTAGCCTGCCAGCGGTGGATTTGGCCAGCCGAATTGGCGCATCGGCTGATCTGGTCGGGTCATTGGCGGCAAGCTTTGTCAACGCAAATGCCGAAACGGAGCTGGACCGTGCGGCGAAAGTCCTGGCCGATACCGTTGCTGGCATCCATGACGACATGGCTAAACTGCAATCGCTGATCGGGCGGATCGCAACACCCGACGACAGCCCCCCGATCAGCACTTTGGTGACGCAGATGACCGCCGATGCGAGAGATGCACTGATCCTGGGTCAAAGCATCGCGAAGGTGCGCAACCGCCTGGACCAGCAGGCGCAGCGCCTTTCCCTGCTATTGGCCCAACAGTTGGATCTGGCGCGATTACGGATCACATCGGCTATTGCTGATCTGTATATGCAAGACGGCAGCGCACTGCGGCCACGGCTTGACCGGATGGCTGACGACTATTTCTTTTCGTTCGAGAGAATTGGCGAATTGGTTCGCGCGGCCGATCTGATCCGTATCCTGACCGCGCAGATGACAGAGGCAGAAACCTCCGGCGCAATAGACACGCTGGCCGCAGATCTGACCCGCTGGATCAACCTTGCCGATCAGCGCATCGACTACCTGCCAATGACAGCCGCCAAAGCCGAGTCACGGGCGCTGCTACAGGATTTTCGCGCGGCACTGGGAACCGGTGGGGTGGCAGCAGAGGGTGTGCGGCGCGCGCAAGCCTTGGCGCGCATCGGATCGGCAAGCGCGCAGTTGCACAACCGCATCCAAGCATTGGCCCAGCGCGCGCAGGCTTTACGGCAGGCCGCCCAGCGCGACAATATTGCGCGGGTAACTGCAGCCACGAAGCTAAGTGAAAGGCTGTCAGTGGGCCTGTTTATCGCCGTCGGAATTGCTGTTTTGCTTAGCGCGTTACTGCGGGCCTATGTTCGCAGGCAATTGGTGCAGCGCATGGCCAATGTCTCGCGCCGGATCATTGCGGTGGCGCGCGGCGACAACGACACGCCAATTTCGATCAGTGGCAATGATGAAATTGGCCGGATGGAAAAGGCGCTGAACATTCTGCGGCGCCGTGCCGCCGAAGCTGCACGCCTGCGCAACCGGCTGGAAGAGGCGGTAATCGCACGCACCGGCGATATCCTGCGCGAGATGCACGATTCCAACGCCGCCCGCGCCGAGGCCGAGACCGCCAATCTGCGCAAATCGCAGTTTCTGGCGCGGATGAGCCATGAGATCCGCACCCCGCTGAACGGCTTTATCGGGATGCTCAACCTGTTGGTTCTGGATGAACAGCGCCCCGACGAACGCGCGCGGTTGCACGTCGCGCTGGAGTCGGCGCGCAACTTGTTGGAGATTACCAATGACATTCTGACGTTTGCCAGTGCCGGTGAAGAACAGGGCGGCAGCACCGATGTGCATTTCTTTTTGCGCAAACTGATAGGGCAACTGGCGCTGCAACTGGAGGCGCTGGCAGGTGCAAAGGGGCTGACAGCCGTTGTCGATCTGGCAGAAGATGCGCCGCCGGTGCTGTTTGGCGATCTGGTCAAGATCCGGCAGGTGGTGACCAATCTGATCTCGAACGCGGTGAAATATACGCCGTCGGGGCGGGTGTCGCTGCTGATCGACCATGCCCGCGATCCTGCGACAGGTGCGCCGGTGCTGGCCTTCACCGTGGCCGATACCGGGGTGGGTATGACCCGCGCAGCGGCGGACCGGGCGTTTGATGCCTATAGCCGGGCGGCCTCGGCGCGGCGGGCCGGGGTCGAGGGGGCCGGGCTTGGCCTTGCGATTTCGCGCCGGCTGACGGAACAGATAGGCGGCGCGCTGGATTTTGAAAGCGCGCCGGGGGTGGGCAGCCGTTTCACGTTGACGGTGCCGCTGAAGGTCGGTGACCCGGCTCGCATCGAAGAGGCGCAGACGGTCGTGCCCTTGTCGGCGCAGGGGCGGTCGGTGCTGGTCATCGAGGATCATCCCGTCAACCGGATGGTCGCGCGCGGCTTTTTAGAACGGATGGGCTGTCGCGTGACCGAGGCGGTTGACGCTGCCGCCGGGTTGCGGGCCGCCAAGGCGCAGCACTTTGACCTTTTGCTGATTGACCTTGGCCTGCCCGACATGCCGGGCGAGGCGCTGATTGCAAAGCTGCGCGAGGTGCCCGGTCAGGGGGCGCTGGTCGCGCTGACCGCGCATCTGCTGGACGACAGCGCCGAAAGCCGCGCCGCGCTGGGGGTGTCGGTGATCTTGACCAAACCGCTGTCGCCGCGCGCGCTGGCCGAGGTGCTTTCGGGTCTTTCCACGCCAGGGCCGCAGACCCCTGCCGCCGCGCCACCCGAGGTTCTGGCCGCGCTGCAATCTGACCTGAAGGAGATCGGTGCGGCGGAAACCGAAGCCATCGTGCGCGCCTTTCTGGAGGATCTGCCCGCCGCGCTGCACCAGATTGAAACCGCCCCACCCGATGGCAGGCGCCGCGCCGCGCACCGGTTGAAGGGGGCGGCGGCGAACTTTCGTCTGACCGAGTTTTGCACCCTATTGGCCCGGTTGGAGATGCTACCGGGCGCGCTGTCCGCCGCTGATCTGACCCGGCTCCGGGCCGGGGCCGATGCGACACGCAACGCGATAGAGGCGGCGGCGGTGACGGCGGGGCTTCAGCCTGCTTCTGGCGCGACCAGCCTGTAACCCTCGCCGTGGATGGTCAGAATCCAGTCAGGGTTCACGGGGTCTGCTTCGATCTTGCGGCGCAACCGGCCGACCACCACGTCGATCACCCGGTCCGCGGCGCGATGCTGGCCACGGCCGATCAACTCTGACAGGCGGTCGCGGCCCAGTGTCAGGCCGGGGTGGTCGGCCAAGGCGCCCAGCACCTCGAACTCCTGCTTGGTCAGGGGAACGTTGCACGCCTGCGACACCAGCCTGCGGCGAATCCGGTCAAAGCGCCACGGCCCGATCACGTCTGTCGGGGCGAGGCCTTCGGGCGCCTGCCCGATATCCGCGATCCGCGCGAGCAGGTTTTTCACCCGTGCCGCCAGTTCGCGGGGATCGAACGGCTTGGTCACATAGTCATCGGCACCCATTTCAAGCCCGACGATCTTGTCAACCTGATCGGCCCGCGACGACAAAAGGATAATCCCCACTCGCGATTTCGAGCGCTGTTCGCGGGTGATCGTCAACCCGTCCTTACCCTCAAGATTGATATCAACCAACAACAGCTCTGGCGGGTCCATTTCAATGATGTGTTCCATCGCGTCGGCATCTTCGGCCTCTGAAACACGGTATCCCAGTTCGCGCATATAGGCGGCAAGGCGCATCCGCGTGACGCGATCATCTTCGACGATAAGGATATGTCGACGCATGGCCTCGCCTTTACATTTCTTTACAAGATCGAACATCTGAACTTGCGTCATGTCAACAAGAATCGCTGCGGTGGTGACTAGTGTCCGGCAAAGTTCAGCCATTGGAGGCACGCATGTCATTCACCACCCCAAGCCGCCGCGCATTCCTGCAAGGCACCGTCGCGCTAGGCGCCAGCAGCCTGCTGGCCAGCCGCGCCATGGCCGCCATCGACCCCAACTCATTCGCGGGGCGTGCTTTTCATGCAACCCACTACGGCCCGTTTGAGGCTGTGGTGCGTGACGGCAAGCTGATCAACATCAGCGCGGTGCCCGAATTGGACGCCCGCCCGACCGAGATGCTGCTTCATGGTGTCGTGGACCGCACCTATGACAAGACCCGCATCAACTATCCGATGGTGCGCAAATCCTATCTGGAAGGCTGGCAGACCGGCGATACCAAGCCCGAACTGCGCGGCAAGGAAGAATATGTCCGCGTCGATTGGGATACCGCGCTGAAACTGACCGCCAAGGCGATTGTCGACACGATCGAGACCCATGGCAACCAGGCCATCGTCTCTACGTCTTATGGCGGTTGGAGCCATGCCGGCCTGATGCGCCCCAACGTGCTTCAGGGCAAGTTTTTCAACATGCTGGGTGGCTGCACGCTGACCGTGGGCGACTGGTCTGCCGGCGCAAGCCAAATCAGCCTGCCGCATGTCATCGGCGATATGGAGGTTTATTCGGCCCAAACCGCCTGGGAAGTGATCCGCGACAACACCGAGGTGTTCGTGCTGGTCGGCTGTGACCCGATCAAGAACAACCGTATCGAATTCACCGTGGCCGATCACGGCATGTATGGCCCGTGGGAGCAGATCCGCGACAACGGCACCAAGTTTATCTCGATCAACCCGCAGCGCACCGCGTCAGACGATTTTCTTGAGGCCGACTGGGTCAGGATCGTCCCCAATACGGACGTGGCGCTGTTCAACGCCATGGCCTATCACATTCTGGAACTGGGGCTGGAAGACACCGAATATATGGCGAAATACACTGTCGGGTCAGACAAGTGGATTGCCTATGTAAAGGGTGAAGGCGACGACAAGACGCCGAAAACGCCCGAATGGGCCGCCGCGATCACCGGTATCGACGCGGACAAGATCCGCGAACTGGCCGAGTTGATGGCCAAATCCAAAACCGAGATTGCCGGCGCATGGTCACTGCAACGCGCCCACCACGGCGAGATGACGCACTGGGCAATCATCAACTTTGCTGCGCTGACCGGCAAGATCGGCAAGCCGGGCGAAGGCGTAGGCTTTAGCTGGCACTACGGCTGTGGCGGGATGCCACAATCGGGCAAGGCCACCCCTGTCGGGCTGAGCCAAGGCAAGAACCTGGTGACCGAGTATATCGTGCCTGCCTCGCGGATCACCGAGGCGCTGGAAAACCCCGGGGCCGAGATCATCTATAACGGCAACGTTCGCAAATACCCGACCACCAAGATGATCTATAACGCTGGCAACAACTTCATGTCGCACCAGCAAGACACCAACCGGCTGATCCGCGCGCTGGGGACGGTTGAAACCATCGTCAGTCAGGACGTCTGGTGGACAGCGGCGACCCGCTGGGCCGATATCGTGCTGCCCGCATCCTCGACGCTGGAACGCGATGACATCAGCGTGGGCGGCACCTATTCAAACGACCGTATCTACGCGATGAAAAAGGTGATCGAGCCGGTCGCCGAAAGCCGCAGCGATTTTGACATCTTTGCCGACCTGGCGGACCTGATGTACAAACGCAGCCAGTTTGTCGAAGACCAGCAATACGAAGAATATATCGACATCATCAAACAGGCCTATTCGCGCACGACCGCCTCGGAAACCACGCCGTTCGAAGAGTTCTGGGAAAAAGGCTACGCATGGCAAAAGGCCCCCGAAGCGGCCCGCGCCTGGGTGCGCCACGGCGATTTCTACACCGACCCGGAAAAGAACAAGCTGCACACCCGGTCGGGCAAGATCGAAATGTTCTGCGACACCATCGCAGAGATGAACCTTGAAGATTGCCCCGGCATGCCGACGTGGCTGGAGCCGGCCGAATACCTTGGCAACGCCCAAGAGGGCCAATTGCACATGGTCAGCCCGCACCCGTGGTTCCGTCTGCACAGCCAGATGGGCAACTCGGAACGGCTGCGCGACCTTTACATGATCCAGGGCCGCGAGCCGGTGCGGATCAACAGTGAAGACGCCGCCGAACGCGGTATCGCCAACGGCGATCTGGTAGAGATTTACAATGACCGTGGCGCCGTTATCGCCGGGGCCGTAGTATCGGATGAGATCATGCCAGGCGTAATTTCGATCTATGAAGGGGGCTGGCCACAGCTGGACAGCAAGGGGCGCTGCAACTCGGGTCTGGCCAACTTCCTGACGTCGTCGCAAAAGTCGTCGGGGCTAAGCCAGGCAACGACCGCAAACACCTGCCTTGTTTCGATCAAGAAATGCGAAGACCCGGAAGGCCCGAACATGGCCTATGACAAACCTGCGATCATCGACGACATGGAGATCACCGAAATCGACGATGATCTGCTGAACCTGGACCGGATTGATGCCTTGGTCGAGGCGCTTTACGCCGATATGTCGCCGGGGGAAAAGATGTTCTACGAACGTTGCACGGTCTGCCATAGCCCGCGTGACCCGGCCGCCTTTACGCAGTTGCAGTGGAAATCCATCACCCCCTCCATGTTCCCGCGCGCGGGGCTGGATGCGGACGAGGAAACCCTTGTGATGGACTTCCTGATGAAAAGCGCCTCTGACGCGTCGAAATAAAACCAAAGCATGGCGGCCGGGTATTGCCGGCCGCCATCCATTTATTCTGTGACCTGCCCGATCGCCCACGCACCACAAACGCGGTCAGCTACCCCCAAAACGCGACAACCGCGGCCAAAGCCGCGGTTGCCGGGGAGGCACAGAGGTACTGAAAATCAGTCCATGGCAACGGTAAACGGCAGGTTCTTGGCAGCGTCGCGATACCATTTGCGCACCAATTGACGCTCTTCCGGTTCCATATACGATACGTTCGCGGGGGGCATGGCAACTGTCAGACCTGCCTGGACGTAGATCAACCGCGCATTTTTGGCGATGTCCGCAGGCGTTTCCAACAAGATATTCTTGGGCGCATGGTAGATGCCCTCATACCCCGGCTCGCGGGAATGACACATTGCACAGCGCCCCGGAATCACACCCGTCACCTCTTCAAACCCTTCCGCATTGGCAAACACCTGCTCTGTACGGTTAAGGTCGCGTGCCTCGGATTCTTCGTAGGTGTCCTGATCCAGCGGCGAGTTGGACAGCCAGACTATCGCAGCAAACAGTGCCGCGGTCGCAAACCAGGTCCAGATCGGTTTACCCTTACGGGCGTGCATCGTGTTGAAGTAGTGACGGATCGTCACCCCCATCAAAAATACCAGACCCGCAATCAACCAGTTGTATTTGGTCGCAAAGGCCAGCGGATAGTGGTTCGACAGCATCAAGAACAAAACCGGCAGCGTCAGATAGTTGTTGTGGGTCGAACGCAGCTTGGCGATCTTGCCGTATTTCGGATCAGGGGCACGGCCCTCTTGCAGGTCTTTCACCACGATGCGCTGGTTCGGCATGATGACGAAGAACACGTTGGCCGTCATGATCGTGGCGGTAAAGGCGCCCAGATGCAGCAGCGCGGCGCGGCCGGTGAAGATCTGGTTATAGCCGTAGGCCATCGCGACCAGTAGAATGAACAGCAGCACCATCAGAAAGGTTGGTTTTTCGCCCAGCCCCGATTTGCACAAGAAGTCATAGACCAGCCAGCCAATCGTCAGCGATGCCGCAGAAATGGCAATGCCCTGCCAGATCGCCAGATCTGCCTTTTGCGCATCAACCAGGTAAAGTTCGGCACCCGCCCAATAGACGATCATCAACAGCGCCGCCCCCGAAAGCCAGGTCACATAGCTTTCCCATTTGAACCAGGTCAGATGCTCTGGCATCTGCGACGGTGCGACCAGATATTTGCGGATGTGGTAGAAGCCGCCACCGTGGACCTGCCACTCTTCCCCATGCGCGCCCGCCGGAAGATCCGGTGCCTTGCGCAGCCCCAGATCAAGGGCGACAAAATAAAACGATGATCCGATCCAGGCGATTGCGGTGATGACGTGCAACCAACGCACGGCAAACCCCAGCCATTCCCATGAGATTATAAGATCCATCATGACTTCCTCCCAAAAAAATCAGATCTCAACCCTAGCCGGATGTGCCATTTCACTGTATTGTGAAAAGACTCCTAGCTGTTTCAAATAAAAACGAACAATAGCTGATGGCATATCTGGACAACATACGCACCTTTGTTCGTGTATTCGAACTGGGAAACATGTCAGCGGCAGCACGGGATTTGCGGATCTCGGCGGCGGTCGCGTCGGCACGGATTTCCCAATTGGAAGACCACCTTGGCATCAGATTGTTTCAGCGTACGACACGAATATTAAACGCTACAGAACAGGGTAACATCTTTTATCCCGGTGCGCGTAAGATCCTTGATGCCGTGGACGAAGCCGAAGCCGACGTGAACGAGGTGACGCTGATCCCGCGTGGCATTTTGCACATTTCGGCACCGCTAGGGGCTGGTAGCCGGTTGATCGCGCCCGAAATACCAGACTTTCACGCACAATACCCCATGATCAAGCTTAGGCTGCGGCTGTCAGACCGTAAGGTAGACTTGGCGATGGAAGGATTGGATGTCGCATTTTATCTGGGAATCCCCGAGGATTCGAGCCTACGCATCCGCAAAATCGCAGATTGCCCGCGGCTGCTGTGCGCGTCACCCAGTTATGTCGAAAAGCGTGGCGACCCGTCCAATAGTGAAAATTTGCGCACCGAACACGCCTGCCTGAATCTGCGCTATCCCGGCGCCCCCGAATTTCAGTGGCCGCTGCAAACCGCGGATGGTGTCAAACGCATCGAGATTTCAGGCCCGTTCGAATGCGACGATGGCGACGTGCTGACCGATTGGGCGATTGCCGGGCACGGCATTATCATGAAACCGCTGTTTGAGGTGGCGCAGTATATAAGGGAGGGCAAGCTCGTGCAGGTTTTAGCGCACGAGCCTCCGGTGCCGATCCAGATGGCCTGCCTTTACACGCATCGGCGCAAGCAAGACCCGAAAACGCGACTGTTCATAGATTTCATGATCGAGCGAATGACGGTCGCTATTTCCGACGCGAGACAGGTCGCTCAGCTACCGCGGTAAGTGGAATATGAATACGGCGACAGCAGCAACGGAACATGGTAATGGACCGCCTCAGACATGCCAAAGCGCAGCGGAATCTGGTCCAGAAACTTTGGGTCTGCCAAGTCGGCGCCACTGGCGTCAAGGTATTTACCTGCGTGGAAAACCAGCTCGTAAGTGCCAACGACAAATTCAGCAGCGGGAAGAATATGTTGATCGGTGCGACCGTCATCATTGGTGGTCAGGGCGCGAATCAACGTGCGGCTCTCGCCTTCCAGCCGGAACAGCTCGATCCTGAGGCCAGCAGCGGGGCATCCGCGCGCAGTATCAAGCACATGGGTGGTAAGATAGCCAGACATCCATTCCTCCAATATATATTCAGGGTATTGTGCCCCGTATGGGGCTTGTGCGGCATCACAAACGTTCAAGCAACAGCTTCAAAAACTTTTTGAAGGTTTCCGGCGTTCTTCCGTTCTACAACTACAGAAAACCAAGGAGTCCCTCATGAACCGCTATCCTCGCGATTTCAGGGGTCACGGGTCCAAGCCCGTCGACCCGCAATGGCCAAACCACGCCAAGATTGCCGTGCAATTCGTCGTCAACTACGAAGAGGGCGGTGAAAACTGTGTGCTTCACGGTGATGCGGCGTCCGAGGCTTTCCTGTCGGAAATCGTAGGCGCCGCCGCATGGCCGGGTCAGCGGCACTGGAACATGGAATCCATCTACGAATATGGCGCACGGGCCGGGTTTTGGCGCCTGCATCGCCTGTTCACCGAACTGGATATCCCGGTGACGGTTTACGGCGTCGCAACCGCGCTGGCACGCAACCCCGAACAGCTGCGCGCGATGCAGGACGCCAACTGGGAAATTGCCAGCCACGGCCTGAAATGGATTGAATACAAGGATTATTCCGACGCCGACGAACGCGCCGACATGCAAGAGGCGATCCGCCTGCATACCGAAGTGACCGGCACCCGCCCGACTGGCTGGTACACCGGGCGCTGTTCGGCCAATACCGTGCGTTTGGCGGCGGAAGAGGGCGGTTTTGACTATGTGGCCGACACCTATGCCGACGATCTGCCATATTGGGTGCGCTACGGCGACCGCGATCAGTTGATCGTGCCCTATACGCTGGACACCAACGATATGCGCTTTGCCACGCCGCAGGGGTTCAATTCGGGCGATCAGTTCTTTGCCTATCTGAAGGACAGTTTTGACGCGCTTTACGCCGAGGGCGAGGCGGGTGCCGCCAAGATGCTGTCAATCGGGCTGCATTGCCGGCTGATCGGGCGGCCGGGCCGCGTAATGGCACTGCGCCGGTTCATGGAATACGCCAAATCAAAAGCCGATGTCTGGTTTGCACGGCGCATCGACATTGCCCATCATTGGCAAGAAACCCATCCGCCCCGGCATTTCGCCCGACCATCCGAGATGACCAAGGCCGATTTCGTCAAAGCCTACGGTGGTGTTTTCGAACATTCCCCCTGGATCGCAGAGCGCGCCTGGGAACTGGAGCTTGGCCCCGCGCATGACTGCGCCACCGGTCTGCACCACGCACTGGCACGGATGTTCCGTTCAGCAACCGAGGCCGAGCGCCTGGGCGTTCTGACCGCCCACCCCGACCTTGCCGGGAAACTGGCCGCCGCCGGCCGGCTGACCGCAGAAAGCACCTCAGAACAGGCGGGCGCGGGGTTGGACAATTTGACAGACGCGGAACGCGAAACGTTCACCGCGCTCAACGAAAAATATACCGCAAAGCACGGCTTTCCGTTCATCATTGCGGTGCGCGACAATAGCAAAGCCTCGATCAAGGCGGCGTTTGAGCGGCGCATCGACAACGACCGCGACACCGAATTTACCGAGGCGTGCCGTCAGATTGAACGGATAGCCGAGTTGCGCCTCAAGGACGCCTTGCCGCAATGAGCAACCCGCTGTCTGTCGCGCCACTGACGGCTGCTGCATTTGCCCCCTACGGCGAGGTGATCGAAGTATCCGGCACCCCGGACAAGATCATCAACCAAGGCATGTGCGGCCGTCACCATGATCTTGCCCAACTGGACTTTGCCAGCGGCCATGCCGGGATCAGCCTGTTCGACGCCAAGGCGCGGCAGCTGCCCTACCTGGTGGATATGGTTGAACGCCATCCTTACGGCAGTCAGGCCTTCATTCCGATCACCGGCACCCGGTTTTTGGTGATCGTGGCGGACGATGCAGACGGCAAGCCAGCCAACCTGAAAGCGTTTCTGACCGGTCCTGGCCAATCCATCAACCTGCATCGCGGCGTCTGGCATGGGGTTCTTGCCCCGTTGAACGCCCCCGGCCAATATGTGGTAATCGACAGGATCGGCACGGGAAACAACCTTGAGGAGCATTGGTTCAAAAACCCCTTTCTTATTGAGACCGTGCCAGCCTGACACAGGGGGGCCGCAAACGCCCCTTTGCTGCAAGACAAGGCGGCGCGCCAGGCACGCGCCGCCAGTGTCAAGCCGCCGTCTTTTGCGTCAACACCTTACCGGCGGGTCACCCCAACAGGCACCCGGGTGAACTTTCCAGCGATCTGGAACTGAAATAGTGCAATCCGAATATCGATCCTTGAAACGCGAAGATCTGCGTTGCTTTTTTACGATTACTCACTCCTCCCTGAGAATGCGTTTCTCACGCCAAAGTCGGCCCTTCTCTTGAGCAAGGCTCAGATCCCCTTTCGACACGGCATCAGTGTCGCGGTGTGCCGTGATCCACTTATTCGGCGTCGCCATTCCGACACCCAGATCATTAGCCACCTGCTTACGCAGACGCCCACTGGCCAACGCGATGTGCATCGCACTCTTGCGGGATTTGTTCGTTCTTCCATGTATCATGGCTCGTCTCCTTTCTTGTAGCAGTAAATGCTGCCAAAAGAGCGGCATCAAACCGCGATGGGCCCAATATTGCGCATCGGGTGTGGCGCCAGAACCCGGTCTTTAGGATCAACATAGGCCAGCACCTGGGTAATCAGAGGTAGTTCGGTCTGTTTGACCAGGTTCGGGGCGTTTCGTAAGTGGATTTCC
>NZ_JBLJBV010000083.1:0-27277 GCF_047638075.1 Phaeovulum sp. | reverse complement strand
CACTTGAAATGCTGCGCCGCAGCATGTATATCATGTCCAGAAGAAAACGGGCCCCCCGCCCAACTCAGATGGAGATACTCAGATGGCTAAGACCCAAGATTTCACCAAAGTCCTGCAAGATATGATGGGCTCGTTCCCGGTTGACGGTTCCGCGTTCCAAGGCGCGTTCAAAACCTCGGCCGAAATGGGCGAGAAAATGACCAAAGTGGCGCTGGAAGCTGCTGAAAAGTCGACCGAGATTTCCTCGTCCTGGGCCAAGGCGACCATCGCCAAGGTTGGCGATCTGGCCAAATCCAAGGAAGAGCCGGCCGACTATGCCAAATCGGTTTCCGATTTCGCCTCGGCTGCTGCCGAAATGGCTGCTGAAAACCTGGCCGCTTTCGCTGAAGTTGCGAAAAAAGTGCAGATGGAAACCGTCGAGCTGATGCTGGCCGCTGGCAAGGAAGCTTCGAAAGACGCGACCGCCGCCGTGAAAAAAGCGACCGACGACGCGACCGCCGCTGCTAAAAAAGCAACCGCTGGCGTTAAGTAAGATTGCCGTCAAACCGGCTTTTTCCTTGTAGCCGGTTGATCGACATATAAGGCAGGCCTTCGGGTCTGCCTTTTTTCGTATAACGCGGTGGCCCATGCCCACTGGCGATCAGAATAAAGACAAATCCTTCATACGCGTGCCGCCGGAAAGACAGGCGGGGCTGCGGGGTTTCTACCGGCTGTCCGGGTAAGGCATTTTAACCTGTTCCTGTCGATTTTTGCCACCTAACCGATGGATTTGCCGATTTGTTCCTTTTCTTCTGTTGCTTTTGCTGCAGCGCATATTAGGCTTTGCTGCACTGCCAAAAACATGGGGAGGCCACGATGGCCGAAGATGCCAAGCCCTTGCTGATCAAGCGCTATGCAAGCCGCCGACTTTATAACACCGAAACCAGCGATTATGTGACGCTGGAAGATATTGCCTCCTTCATCCGTGATGGCCGTGAAGTGCAGATCATTGACCTGAAATCGGGGGATGATCTTACGCGGCAATACCTGCTTCAAATCGTTGCGGAACATGAAAGCCGGGGCGAAAGCGTGCTGCCGGTGGATGTGCTGACCGACCTTGTGCGCAGCTATACGACCAACGCGCAAAGTGTGGTGCCACAGTTTCTGGCCGCCAGTTTTCAGATGCTGCGCGAGGGTCAGTCGAAACTGCTTGAAGGATTTCCTGGAATGCCCAATCCGATGGCCTCCATGCCTGGGTTCGACGCGCTTCAAAAGCAGCAGCAGGCCTTCATGAAGATGATGATGGGGGGCTGGAAAGACGCCGGCGAGGACACCGACGCTGCGCAGGCCGAAACGGGCACAAACGAGACCGACGATCGCAACGATCTAAAAGCAATCAAGAAGCAATTGGCGGATCTGCAATCAAAACTGTCCCGGCTTTAGGGCTTTCTCGGTGACGTAAGGCTGTGGCGGGGATATCTGATCCCCGCATCCGGGGCCTTGAAACGCGCCTGTAGCTGATCCGGCAGGCCGCGCCTTTTGATCAGCGCCAGCCAAACGGGGGGCATGGCGCATGTAGGCGATTCATCGGCTAGGGGTGTTACCCAGGGCGGGTTTGCAGGGGGCTAATACGGCAGACCTTTTCGGGTTGAAAATGCCAGCGCGCGCAGCAATCCGGCCAGCAAGATAACCACCGCCATCGGCGCTGCATAAAGCACCAGACCAGCCCAAAGGCCGATCTCTCCCAGCGGGGCAAAACCGCGCGATGAGCCAAGCACCGCATGCAGTGCCAGCATCACCGCGACACTGGCTACCCAAAGGGCCAGACGATGCCGCCGTAGCATGAACCCTGCCAGAAACGGCACGCCCCAGACCGCGCCCCATCCGCTAAACACGACCGCCATTCCGCCCGCCGTGACGATTGCGGTTGCGCGAATGTCAAATGGCCAAAGTGCACCACGCCACGTTGCCAATGCGCCCGCAGCCAAAAGCACCAATCCCAAAGCCCCAAGATATTGCCCCAGCGCGCGCCACCTTGATGTCATCAGTATCCCCTTTTCAGCCCCGGTGGCGGCGCGCCACCGGCCCGGTCCTTGCTGCTGTCCGCAACAAAGGCCGCGTATCACAAGCCGGGGCGACTAGCCTGCGTTTTCTGGGGTAGCACCAAAAAGAGGCTCGTTCATCGCCTGTCTCTGGCATGGTCAAGAAAGGCTTCCAGTGCGACGTCCGCTGATTCCGGACACTGACATGCGCAGGCGTAGATCTCAAAAACAGTATAGCCACACTCGCAAGGCAGCTTGACCGATGGCCCCGCAGCCGTACAGTTGCGGGGGGCGGGCGCAGGTGTCTGAATGCGCGTGGGCGCTTTATATTTTTTGGCTCCGAACATACCGATAGTTGAGTAAAGTACTAAGTATTTGTCAAGGGCATTTATCCACGATCAGTCGTGATCGAGGTTTTCAAGATATCATGCCTATCAGTCTGCCCGCCCGGATGGCCCGCGCCGAATTAGAGGAGATCCGGAACCCGAAGCCGATAAAACCCTCATACGGGCTGCGGCAAAAATTAGAATCCGCTCCTTCAAAGGCCAGCCCCTTCAAAAGGACGTGGAATTGCCGGGGTTGTCAGGGAAAGATGATGATCGTCGTGCCGTCGCGTACCATCGCGTAAATATCTTCGATCTCGTCGTCTTTCACGGCGATACAGCCAGCCGTCCAATCCTTGCCGCGGCCCTTGTTTTTCTTGGCGCGCCCATGGATGAAAATGTCGCCCCCCGGCTTTTTACCCATGGCTGCGGCCTCGGCGGCGTCACGGCTGTCGGGGTATGAAATGCCCAGCGACAGGTGGTAGGCGCTGTTGGGGTTGCGCCGGTTGATCAGGTAGCCGCCTTCGGGGGTTTTGCCGTCGCCTTCAAATTTCTTTGGACCGACCGGGTTGCCGCCCAGCCCGATCTTGTATTTCTTCAGCACCTTGTTGCCGCTTAGCAGATACATCCGGCGTTTACCCTTGTAGACCTGAATCTGGGTCACGGGCGGGCCGTCGTAATGGCGAAACTTTGCGCCTTTGCCGGTGCCGCAGGCTGTCAATAGGCTAAGGGCGGTCAGGCCCAAAAGTGCCCCACGTCTGTTCATGATGATCGGTTCTCGACTGCTCGGTTATTTTGGGCGATGGTAACGCAGGTTTCGGGAACTGACCAGCCGTCAGGATGGGGTATTGCCGCGCGAAAACCGGGCGACCAGCTCGACATGGGCCGACCAGCGGAACTGATCCACCACCGTGACCCAATCCAGCCGATAGCCGCCGTGGATCAGGGTTCGGGCATCGCGGGCAAAGGTCACGGGGTTGCAGGACACATGTGCGATAACCGGGACGGCGCTTGCCGCCAATTGCGCAATCTGCGCCTCGGCACCGGCGCGGGGCGGGTCTATCACCACGGCGTCATAGCGGGCCAGCTCGTCCAGCAGCAGCGGGCGGCGGAACAAATCGCGCGCCTCGGCTGTGATCCGGTGCAGGCCCGTGGCCCCACGCCAGCCAGCGTCAAGCGCCTTGATCATCTGCGGGTCACCCTCGACCGCGTGAACGTCGGCCCCGGCGGAAAGCGGCAGCGCAAACGTGCCGGATCCGGCGAACAGATCCGCGATGCGGTGCGCCGGGCCCACCGCCTCTTCGACGGCGGCCAAAAGCGCGGCTTCGCCCTCTTTCGTGGCTTGCAAAAACGCCCCCGGTGGCGGCACCACCCGCGCTGTGCCGAACTGCTGGGTGGCGGGGCGGCGGGTCGCCACGGGTTCGCCGTTCCACGACAGGCGGGCAAGATCAGCGGTTTCGGCCAACCGCCCCAACGCCTCGAACAGCGGCGGATCCAGGTCTTTGCCGCCCATGGCCGCGACCTCGGCCCCGGCATCCGATAGCGTCACGGTCAGCGCAAGCTCGGCTTTGCGGCTGGCGCCAAGGGCGGTGAGCGCGCGCAAGGCGGGCAGGGTGGCCATGACCTCGGGCCGCAACACAAGACACTCGGTCAGGTCGATGACCGTATCCGAGGCGCGGGCGTGAAACCCCACCAGAACGCCCTTTTTGGTCCGCCGTCCCGACAGTGTGGCGCGCCGTCGCGACCTTGGCGGAGAGGTTTTGACACCCCGCATGGTGGCCTCGATCCCCTGTCCGGCCAGCGCAAGGCGCACCACATCGGCCTTCCAGTGTGCCACGAAACCGTCTGACGCATGTTGCAGCACGCAGCCCCCGCAGGTGCGGTAATGCGGGCAGGGTGCGCGGACCCGGTCAGGGCTGGGGGTGACGATGCGGGGGTGCGCGATGCGCCCGGCCACAACCTCGCCCGTCACTTCTTCGCCGGGCAGGGCCATGGGCACATAGATCGGGCCATCAGGGCCGCGGGCAATTGCGTCGCCGTGCAGCGACAGGCGTTCGATCATCAGCGTCATGCGGGCTCTTTCTCATCATCTGTGCCAATGAAGCCGCCCGACTGGCGGTTCCAATAGCGCGCATATAGCCCCCCTTTGGCCAGCAGTTCGGCATGGGTGCCGGTTTCGACAATCTGCCCCGCCTCCATCACCACGATGCGGTCCATTTCCGACAGGGTCGACAGGCGGTGGGCAATGGCCAGCACCGTCTTGCCCGTCATGATCCGGTGTAGCGCAGACTGGATCGCGGCCTCTACCTCGCTGTCAAGCGCGCTTGTCGCCTCGTCCAGAACCAGAATCGGGGCGTCTTTCAGGAAGGCACGGGCAAGGGCGATACGCTGGCGCTGGCCACCTGACAGCTTGACCCCGCGTTCGCCCAGATTGGCGTCATAGCCGCGATTGCCCAGATGATCTTGCAGCGCCAGAATGAATTCATGCGCCTCGGCGGCGCGGGCGGCGGCGATCACCTCATCCATCGTGGCGTCGGGACGGCCATAAAGGATGTTGTCGCGGGCCGAGCGGTTGAACATCGCGGTTTCTTGCGTGACCATGCCGATATTGCGGCGCAGACTTTCCTGGGTGACGTCGCGCAGGTCTTGCCCGTCGATCAGCACCGCGCCCGCCTCGGTATCGTAAAGCCGCAACAACAGGGCGACCAACGTTGACTTTCCCGCCCCCGAGGCACCGACAATGCCCAGCCGTTCGCCCGGCGCGATAGTCAGCCGAAGGCCATCCACGCCGCCGGTTTCGCCGCCATAGGCAAAGCGCACATCGTCAAAGCGGATCTCGCCTTTGACGCGGGTCAGGGTGTGGGCGCCGGGGATATCGGTCAGGGTGTGGGGCGGGGTCAGGGTGCGCATCCCGTCCTCGACCTCGCCCACCGATCCCCAAATTCCCATCAGGGACATGCTGACCCAACCCGTCATTTGCGCAATGCGGATAGAGATCGCCCCCGCGCTGGCAATTTCGCCCGCGGTGGCGCTGCCTTGCTGCCACAGCATCAATGTGCCACCAACCAGCAGCACCGGCAGCAACCCCGCCAGTGTCATCAGCGACAGCCGGAACCGGGTCGAGACCACGCCAAAATCCAACGCGCGTTCGCGAAAACCGGCCATGGCCGACAGCGCGGCGCGGTCTTCGTGGCTGGCATGGGCAAAAAGTTTCACGGTCTTGATATTGGTGATCGTGTCCACCACCTGCCCCGTCACCATCGCCCGGGCCGAGGCCCGCGCCGCCGATTTGCCGCGCACGCGGGGCAAAAACCAACGGATCAGCCCCAGATAGGCCACCAGCCAGACGCTAAGCCCCAGCGCCGCCCAGCCATCAACCGCCAGCAGAAAAACCGCCGATCCGATGATCGAGGCCAGCGCAAAAGCCGCGGTATTGATCATTTCCGAGGTGACATCGGTCACCGCACGGGCGGTCTGCATTTGCTTTTGCGCGATGCGCCCGGCGAAGTCGTTGTCAAAGAACGTCACCGCATGACCCATGGTCCAGCGGTGCAGACGCGATAGCACCAGCGGCATGACATTGGGGTTGATCAGCATATTGAGCGAGGCCGACGACAGCCCGAATACCAAAGGCCGCGCGATCAGGTAAAACGCCGCAAAGCCCGCCATTAGCGACCAGTTATCGGCAAAGACCCGCGCGGGCGTGCTGGCCAGCGCCGCGTCAATCACCCATCCAAGCAGCAAGGCCGAGACCACCTCCATCGACCCTGCCAGCGCCGACAGCCCCCCCGCCAGCCACAGCGCAGGCCAGGCACCTTTGAGGCACCAGCGAAAGAACGCCCCCAGCAGTTGCGGGGGCGGGCCATCTGCAGGGCGGAAGGCATCTATCATCGAGGTCACTTTCATTGTGTGCCACGGGTATAGGCCGATGCGGGGCAGGGCGAAACCCACCCGATCAGCGCAACAACTCATCGCGCGACAACGTGAACCCCGATGCGATCCAGCGGGCCTCAAGGTCGCGCAGCCGCTGGCCAAGGGCGGGGCCTTGCAGGTCGGGCATCAGATCCGCGGCGCTAATGGGAAACCGCGCCGATGCGCCCCGCCGCGCCGCCTCGGGCCAGCCTTCCGGCAGCGGCATTTCCAGTAACGCCGCACGCACCAAAAGAGCGTCCTGCGCGCCCGCTTCGCCCAGACGGTAGCCCAGCGTTCCGGCGTCTTCATAGCTGCCGATAGCCGATTGCAGCGCCTCCAGCGCGCGCGCTTCAGCGTTGGACAGGCGCAATGCCTCGGCTTGGTCGGTGCCGCCCAAAGCGGCCAGACGGCGAATGAAATCGGGCTTATGCCCGTCTTCCAGATGCACCAATGGCGCAATGGCACGCGCAGTCGCGCCGGCCAAGGTATGGGCCAGCACGCCACAAGCCTCCATCGAGGCCAGCGCCGGGCCTGGGTCGGGGGCGGTCAACAGTTTGCGCATTTCCGCGCCAACGCGTTCGCGCGACAGCGTATTTATACAGTCGGCATGGGCGGCACAGGCAGCCAGCCCTTCGGCATCTGGCCCGTTCGCAGGGTCGCCATAAAGGGCGGTAAACCGGAAAAAGCGCAATATGCGCAGATAGTCTTCGCGGATCCGGTCTTTCGGCTTACCCACAAATCGCAGGCGGCGCGCGGCAAGGTCGGCCAGACCGCTGCCCAACGGGTCAATTACCCGGCCATCGGCGCGGGCATAAAGCGCGTTCATGGTAAAATCGCGGCGGGCGGCGTCTTCTTCGATATGCGGTGAAAAGGCAACGGTGGCGTGGCGGCCAAAGGTTTCGACGTCGCGGCGAAAGGTGGTGACTTCGTGCGCAACATGATCGGCCAGCACGGTCACGGTGCCATGGTCAACGCCGGTCGGCACCGGCCGCATCCCGGCCGCGCGTGCAAGGGACATCACCGTTGCGGGCAGCGCGTCGGTGGCAATATCAATATCCGCCACGGCCTGACCCAACAGCGCATTGCGCACACACCCCCCCACAAGAAATGCCTGCTGCCCTGCGCTGGTCAGCATGTGCAAAACCCTTTGCGTGCTGTCTGCGGTGATCCAATCGTCGGTTATCTTCATCGCGCCGCCATCCTGTCAGCCAATGACCGCAAAATCCGTGCGGTAGCGCCCCATATGTAATAGGGGCCGTAGGGGGCTGTATAGTAGTTGCGCCTTTGCCCCAGCCAGAGCCGCCCTTCGATGCGAAATGCCGCCGGGTTGGAAAAATGGGTCAGCGGAACGGTGAACACCTCGTCGACCTCGCCCGCCTCGGGGATTGGGGCAAAGGGCGTGCGAACACGCGCCAGCACCGGGGTCACCAAAAAGCCCGTCACCGTTTCATGCGGATCAAACGTGCCCAAAATCTCGACATTGGCAGGGGCAAGGCCGACTTCTTCTTGCGCCTCGCGCAGCGCGGCGCCGATGGGGTCAGCGTCGCCAGGGTCAACCTTGCCGCCAGGAAAGGCGATCTGGCCGGGGTGGTGGCGTAACTGCGACGATCGTTTGGTCAGCAGCAGCGACGGGCCCGTGGCGGTTTGGGTAAATGCGACCAACACCCCCGCAGGGCGCAGCACGCGCCCCTTTGGCAATATTGTGCCGGGGTTCAGGTCATAATCCGACGAGGGCCGCCCCGGCCGTGCCAAAGCAGCGATAACCGGGGCCAGCGGATCAGTCACCATCATCTTGCTCCAACGGGGTGCCATCGGGTGCGATTGTTGCCTCGAACCCCAGTGACCGGGGGTCAAATTCGTAATGCGCGCCGCAGAATTGGCAATCGGCGGTCAAGACACCCTCGGGGGTGGTCATCGTCAGGATCTCTTCTTGCGAATAGATCCCAAGCGAATTTCGAACTTTGTCAGGCGAACACGAACAGCCAAACTCTACCGGCTGGGCGTCATAGACGCGCGGGGCCTCTTCGTGGAAAAGCCGGACCAACAGATCCGTCGGATGAACCGAGGGGCCGATCAGCTCCATATCTTCGACTGTATCAAGCAGCATGTTGACGCGATTCCAGTTTTCACTTTCCTGCCCTTGCAGGATATCGGCACCCACCAATAGCCCGTCATCACCCGAGCCCCCTTCTGACGCGACAAACGGCGATGATTTCGGCATGTGCTGAAGCATCACCCCGCCCGCGCGCCAGCGTTCCGGCTGGCCCGGCAGGATGGAGCGGCCATAAGACAGCGCGAACCGCGTGGGCAACTGTTCGGACTGTGCGAAATAGGTAGCAGCGCAGGCGGCAAGCGAGCCACCCGACAGGGGGGTGATTCCCTGATAGGGGGTCATGCCTGCGCCCTGGTCGATCAGCACGGCAAAATACCCCTCACCGATCTGGTCAAAAGGGGCGGCATCGGTCAGCCCGTCGGCGTCATAACTGGCCCAACCGCGGATTTTGGCGGGGGCGCCGTCTTCGCTGGGGCCGTAATAATCGGTTGCGATGATCCTGATCGCGCCCGAGCCGCGGATTTGCAGGCTAAGTTTCCAGCGCAGCTTGATCGTTTGGCCGATCAGAGCGGTCAGCAACGCCGCCTCGGCGACAAGCGCCTCGATCACCGGGGGGTAGTCGTGTTGACGCAACACCTGCTCCAACACGCCATCCAGCCGCGCGACCCGCCCCCGGATGTCAGAGTGATCAAGCTGGAAGGGCAGGACGGTATCATCCCAGGCAATTTGCGAAAGCGTGGTCATGGCGGTTCCTTGGGTATTTTCGGGGGCTTTTCTTGCGCCCTTTGGGCTGGCATACCGCGCCTATATAGGTGCGGCAACCGCACACCCAAGGGCAAACCGATGATCCGAAGATTTGGCGAACCTATCGTGGCCGGGCAACGCTATGGGCTCAGACCCGGCGCATATGGCATTTTGATGCTGGGCAACCGGGTTTTGGTGACCCATCAAACTGATCCGAAACCCGAATACCAACTGCCCGGCGGTGGGATTGACCCCGGTGAAAGCCCGATCCGCGCGTTGCACCGCGAAGTGTTCGAGGAAACGGGCTGGAGCATTTCAGATCCGCGGCGGGTGGGGGCCTTTCGGCGCTTTGCCTATATGCCCGAATATGACCGATGGGCGGAAAAGCTGTGCACCATCTATCGCGCCCGCCCGGTGCGAAGATTGGGCCCCCCCACGGAGCCGGGGCATCGCGCGGTGTGGCTGGACCCACGACAGGCCGCAGCACTTTTGGGAAATGAAGGCGACAGACATTTTCTGCTGCAGGTCATCAGGGCTGCGGGCCGCTGACTGCTGGTTGGCGGGTTAGGTGCCATCCGGCGGATTTTGGATCAGCCTCTTTGGTCGTTTTTGCAGGCTTTGCGGCCATAAAAACCTGCCGCGCATCGCGCGGCAGGTATCGGTAGCGCCATGTCCTGACCCAAGGGGGTCAGAAAGCTGCGTTTGAGAAAACCGCGTTTTGATGCGGTTTAATCGCGGTTCCCCAGAAATTGCAGCAAGAACATGAACATGTTCAGGAAATCGAGGTAAAGCTGCAAGGCACCCAGAATGGCCGCCTTACCCAGGAATTCACGATCTGACTGCACAAGCTGCAGATAGGTGTTCTTGATGTTTTGCGTGTCGTAGGCGGTCAGCCCTGCAAAAATCAGCACACCAATCACCGAAATGGCGAATTGCAGCGCCGAGGACACCACAAAGATGTTGATGATCGAGGCCACGATCAGCCCGATCAGACCCATCATCAGGAATGACCCCATTGCCGACAGGTTGCGCTTTGTCGTGTAGCCATAAAGCGACAGCCCCGCGAAAGAGATCGCCGTGACCAGGAAGGTCTGCGCAATTGAGACACCGGTATAGACCGCAAAAATATAGCTGATCGACAGGCCCATCAGCGCCGCAAAGCCGAAAAATACCAGCTGCGCGGTCGCTGCCGACATCTTGTGCAGCATCGCGCCAAAAGCGAACACCACCGCCAGCGGCGCAAACATGACCACCCATTTAAGGGGCGATCCAAAGATCATGTTCAAAAGCGCCTCGTTGGTGCCAACGGCCCAAGCCACAAGACCCGTAACGGCCATGCCCACCGACATCAGCCCGTAGACCTTGTTCATATGCGCGCGCAGACCTTCGTCGATCTGCGTTGAGCGGGCGCCTGCCTGGCTGGCGCGCACCGTATTGAAGTCAGCCATGTAAGCCTCCAGTTGAAAAGGGAACGCGGCAACCCTGATCAAGCACCGCGACTAGAACCGTATATTGGCGGCACTGGCACGAATTTCAAGCAGTTCCGGGCCGATCTTGTGCACAACTTTCTGAACAGATCGGCGGGCGCGTCCGGATGGCTAAGCCATTGTCACCACGATCTTGCCGGTTGAACGGCGTGCGCGCAGCATTTCCAACGCCTCGGCGGCGCGCTCTAGCGGGAATTGTGCGCCGACATGGGGCGCAAGGGCCCCTTTGGCATACCAACCCAGCAAGGTTTGCAGGCTGTCCCTCATCACGTTGGGGGCCAACGCCAGATAGCCGCCCCAATAAAGCCCGTGCAGTGCGATGTTCTTGACCAGAAGATGATTCAGCGGCACTTCGGGCGGGCTGCCCGAGGCGAAACCGACGACCAAGAACCGGCCGCCGGTATGAAGCGCGCCAAACGCGGCGCTGCCTGTGGCGCCGCCAATGGCGTCATAGATGACATCGGCGCCGCCTTCGGCCTTGATCGCGCCACGCAGATCGGGGGTTTCGCTGTCCAATAGCACATCGGCCCCGGCCTTTCTGGCCACCTCCAGCCGGTCAGCGCCACGCGCGCAGGCAATCACCCGCGCGCCCATCTTTTTGCCAATTTCCACCGCCGTCAGCCCGACCCCCCCCGCAGCCCCCAGCACCACCAGCGTTTCGGCCGGTTGCAGCGCCGCCCGGTAGGCCAACGCCACATGCGACGTGCCATAGGCGATCTGAAACCCGGCGGCAGTTTCAAAGTTCATGTTATCAGGCAGGGGGATCGCGCGGCTTGCCTCAAAGTTTCCCGCATCGGCCAGCCCGCCCCGGCCCGCAAAGACCGCAACCCGCGTGCCCGGCGCGGGGCCGGTGGTGCCCGGCCCAAGCGTTTCAACAGTGCCCGACAACTCCATCCCCAGCGTGAAGGGCAGCGGTGGCGTGTCCTGATACCGCCCAGAAATCATCAGCAGATCGGCAAAGTTCAACCCGCATGCCGCGATCCTGACCCGCAGCTCACCCGGGCCGGGGGGCGGCAGACGCAGCGGCACCAGTGCCGGAGCGGTTTTTGGAGAGATCATCTGAAACGCGCGCATCACGGCCCTCATGGGGGAATTAGGGCCTATCATAGGGGCCATCGCGCCTTGCGAAAAGCCCAAGGGTGGTGATTCGTTTTTCGGGGCTCAATCCTGAGTTGCCCTTGGGTAAGCTGCGAAATCCGCAAAAAACAAGAAACAATCTTAGCGCGATCAGGCAAATTCGCCAACACGCATACAGTGTTTTTGGGGTTTTGGCCGGGCCATGAGTGGAAATCCGCCGCTCGCCTTATGGTGGACCTGTCTTTTCGGACAGGTTTCGCATTTTCGTTATATTGTGCAGGCTTGGGCATGGTATTTGATTATCCATCTGACGGATTAGGAGTAACGAATGAAACACCCTGTAGATGTGCATGTCGGAAAAAGAATTCGCCACCGCCGCTGGATGGTCGGCATGACGCAGCAACAACTGGCTGAAAAAGTCGGGATCAAATTTCAGCAGATCCAAAAATATGAAACGGGGATGAACCGGGTTTCCGCCTCGCGTCTTTGGGATATTGCCGATGCGGTTGAGGTTCCGATCTCGTTCTTTTTTGAAGGTCTTTCCGAAGGCGGCATAGCACAGGAAGAACTTGCCGGCGATATTTTGGCCGACAAGGAAGCACTGGCATTGGTTCGGTCCTATTACGCGATCCCTGAACCCCAGCGGCGCCGTCTGTTCGATCTGGCTAAGGTGCTGTCAGACGCGGCCTGAAAGCGTGCGCGACATTGCAATGATTAATTCTGTGCCGCTTTGCGGTGACTTGACGACACTCGGGGGGGCGGTTACCGCTCCCCTTGTTCGTTTCAATTGTGGGATGGCCCGGTGAGCCCTGATTTGTCAAATGCCGATCATGAGGCGCTGATAGCGGTTGCCAACGCGCTGGCCGATACCGCGCGGGTCGAAACCTTGAAACATTTCCGCCGCCCCGGTCTTGATGCTGCAACCAAGGAACAGGCCCGGTTTGATCCGGTAACCGTGGCTGACCGTGCCGCCGAGGCGGCGATGCGCGCCGTTTTGGCCGCGCGCCGTCCGCAAGACGCGATCCTGGGCGAAGAATATGGGCCTAAGGCTGGCACCAGCGGCCTGACCTGGGTGCTGGACCCGATCGACGGCACGCGCGGCTACCTATCGGGCACCCCGACATGGGGGGTACTGATATCGGTTGCGGATTCGAATGGGCCGCTGTTCGGGCTGATTGATCAGCCTTATATCGGTGAGCGTTTTCTAGGCGGCTTTGGCCTGGCCGAGGTTTGCGGCCCGCAAGGCCGGCATACGCTGAAGGCGCGCGCGCCCCGGCCGCTCTCAGAAGCTATCTTGTTTTCAACCTTCCCCGAGGTGGGAACCGCCGAAGAGGGTGCGGCCTTTGCCACGCTTGCCGGGCGGGTGCGGCTCGTGCGCTACGGGATGGATTGCTACGCCTATGCGTTGGTGGCGTCCGGGCAGATTGATCTGGTGGTCGAAGCGGGGCTGCAGCCCTACGATGTGCAGGCGCCAATAGCGGTTATCGAAGCCGCAGGCGGCATTGTGACCAACTGGCAGGGCGGCCCGGCCCAACAGGGCGGGCGGGTTCTGGCGGCGGCAAATTCCGATATACATGCTGCGGCGATGGCCGTGCTGGCGGGCTAGCGCGGCGGTTTTGCGGGGTTAAAACGGGGCTTTTGCGGGGGTGTATCCAGCTTTGGGGATCGTGGCCCGAACTGTGCGATGTCTGCGTGGTCAGGGACGTTGATCCGGTTGGGGTATGCCCCGTTCAATCGGTTTTGGGCCCGCGGCCATGACGATGGTATGATCCCTTTCGGCAGTAAAAATGCAAAGACGCAACCGATTGCACGCGGCAGCCTTTCGCAGGCCCGCGCGCCTGCCTATCTGACAACAGGTTTACGCGCGGCAACCGCCATCTTACGAAGATTGCGATCAGGGGCAGATAGGCGGGGTCGTGTGCGGCTTGCTCCGTTTGGCACAAAACCTGACGCAGGGACGCGCAAGCCACCGTTTTACCTGACTGGAATTTGACTGATTTTCTGACCGGAAAAACAGGGCGGCGCCGTTTTTGGCGGTTACGCGAGGTCAGAAATGACGCATCTCACGTCGTAGGGGGGGCCATTGCTCTGATTGGGGTCGCGGTGTCATTGGGGGATGTGTCAAAAACACCGTGGGTGGTTTTGTCCCAGTAAAACGGCATCACGATCACCTCGTAAATTGCCTTCCACCCCGCCAACGCGCCTAACGGAAAGTAAAAATGCAAGGTTGGTACCCAAGCCAAGAGGTGCCGGTGGCTCTGCCCGCGCACGGCCCAAAGGCCAACAACAATATTGACCAACTCTGTCGCGACAAAGGCGGTGGCAAGAATATTCAGTGTGGTTGGGCTCAGCACGGCCTGCATCGGATGCCAAAACCCCAGCGCGATGGCCCAGAAAGACCACAAGATCGGGGCCAGCAGATATTGCGACAGCGATCCCAGAAACAGCACCTGAAACCCAAAGAACCGCCATGCCCCCAAGTCACGCCATAGCTGAACCGGGTGGCGCATGTGCACGCCCCACGTCATCGCGTACCCCTTCAGCCAACGTGACCGTTGCCGCACCCAGGGCAGCGCGCGACAGTTGGCCTCTTCGCCGGTGACGGTGGGGACCAGCTCAGTCCGGTAGCCATAACGTGCAAGGCGAATGCCCAGATCGGCGTCCTCGGTCACGTTGTGGGCATCCCACCCCCCCAGATGTTCAAGCGCATCCCGGCGAAAAAACAGCGTAGTTCCGCCCAATGGCACAACGAGCCCCATCCGCGCCAATCCCGGCAGCATCGCCCGAAACCACACCGCGTATTCAATGGTAAAGCAGCGCGACAACCAGTTGGTGCGCGGGTTGTAATAATCCAGAATCCCTTGCAGGCAGGCAACCTCGGGCCCGCGTTCGTGAAACCGGCGCACAACCGTATGGATTTGGTCGGGGTCGGGCGCGTCTTCGGCATCATAAACGCCAATAATGCTGCCACGGCAAAAGCTTAACGCAAAGTTGAGCGCACGCGGCTTGGTCTTGATCGGGCCGGTGGGGACAGTCACGACCCGCATCCAGCGCGGCAGGTGCGCTTGTGCCAACGCAGCACGGGTGGTGGTGTCTTCTTCCTCGACGACCAACAGTATATCCAGCAATTCGCGCGGATAGCAAAGCTGCGAGAGGCGCCGCACCAGACGGTTCGCGATGTCTCGCTCTTTGTACATCGGCACCATGATGGACACGATCGGTAGCCGGGCGATCATCGGGGCAGGGGGGGCCAGCTTTCCTTTTGCTTGCCGATGGGCCCTGAATTCGACCCAGAACGCCGCGAATTTCAGTCCGGTGCCCAGTATCAAGGTCAGCACGGCCCAAGAAAACACCAGGGCAAAAATCAGTGTCGGTGCGGCGATCAACCCGGTTGCCAAAAGCCCCATTCCCCCCAACGCAAGGCGCGACATGCGGTCGGGATCACGGGTGCGGCAGCTTTCTTCGGGGCGAACCATGGTTTCGGCGTTGCGGATCAGCGCGGTCTGGCGGCGTGCCATGAGCGCGGCGTGAATGTCGCGTTCTGACGCAAGAACCATCGTGTAGGGCGCCAGATCCACAGGCAGCGTGTCGCGCATGCGGTGAAATTCCTCGGGGCGGGCAGTGGCAATGACGGTCGTGCCACCAACCCGGCGCCACGGCACCATGGAGCGGGTCAGGCAGGTTTGCGCACCGATCCGGTCAATCAACCGCGGGTCAGGGCGTTCGGCCAACAAATCAACCAGTGCCGCACCCCACTGCCGCGCCAGTGCCGCCATCAGGTCCGTATCGCTTACCCAGCCATGCGCCAATAAAATGTCGCCCAGGCGCACCTCTTGCCGATGCCGCAGCGCCAGTGCCTTCAACAAATCACCAGGCGCAACCGCGCCGCTTTCCAGCAATATCTGCCCCAGGGGCACCCGCGCCGGGCGGGACGACACCAACCTTGGCAGGGTTGCCGGGCGCGCCGACTCTGGGGTGGTCTGGCGCGGAACTAGCTTAAGCGGAACAGGAGCGGGCATGAGACCATTCTGGTAAGACGCGATGGTTTACCTTCCGGAACTCTGGTTAACAGATGGTTAAGAAGCCCATGAAAAAGCGAGTTATTCCGCGAGCTTGGCAAGATTTTTGCCGCTTATCCGCGCTGAGCCTGCATCGAGGCGGCAAACCGTTCAAACAGATAGAAACTGTCTTGCGGGCCGGGGCTGGCCTCGGGGTGGTGCTGAACCGAAAAAACCGGCCTGTCGGCCATGCGGATGCCGCAGTTCGACCCGTCAAACAGCGAGACATGCGTTTCAAGAACGCCGTCCGGCAGGCTTTGACTATCGACCGCAAAGCCGTGATTCATCGACGTGATCTCCACCTTGCCCGTTTCCACATCCTTTACCGGGTGGTTGGCACCGTGGTGGCCGTGGTTCATCTTGACGGTCTTGGCCCCCAGAGCCAGCGCCAGCATCTGATGCCCAAGGCAGATACCAAACAAGGGCAGATCCGCCTCCAGCACACCGCGGATCATGGGCACGGCATATTCGCCGGTTGCCGCAGGGTCGCCCGGCCCGTTCGACAAAAACACCCCCTCGGGGTTCAGCGCCAGGACCTCTTCGGCGGTTGCCGTCGCGGGAAGCACCGTCACCTCGCACCCGGCCGAGGCCAGACAGCGCAGGATATTGCGTTTTGCGCCGTAATCGATGGCAACGACACGAAAACCCGGCCCTTCGCGGCGGGTATAACCATTGGGCCAGGCCCAACGCATTTCATCCCAGCGGTATGACTGCGCGCACGTCACCTCTTTGGCCAGATCAAGCCCGACCAAGCCTTTCCAATCTCGCGCTTTTTTCACCAGGGCAGCAATGTCGAAGTTGCCGTCTGGAGAATGGGCCAGGGCGATGTGCGGCGCGCCTTGCTGACGGATTGCGCGCGTCAGGCGGCGGGTATCAATGCCGCCGATGCCGATCCGGCCGCGCTTTTCCATCCAGGTGACCAGATCGCCGGTGGCGCGCCAGCTTGCCGGTGCGGTCGGATCCCATTTCACCACTATCCCCGAGGCAACGGGGTCGGCGGCCTCTTCATCCTCATCGTTGATGCCGACATTGCCGATATGCGGGAAGGTGAAGGTGACAACCTGCCCGGCATAAGAAGGGTCTGTCATGATCTCTTGATAGCCGGTCATCGCGGTGTTGAAGACCAGTTCCGCGACGGTTTCCCCAACCGCCCCAAAACCGCGCCCGTAAAACAAGGAACCATCCGCCAGTACAATCACTGCGGTGGGTTTTTCCGATGTCGGATTGTTTGTGGGCATGGTGCGACTCTCCCAAGGCAAAATCTGTCGGAACCTACGGGCAGGTGTGGCGCGGGTCAAGGTCCAACGCAGATTACCGTGATGTATTGTGTTACCTAGCGATATCAATAACTTAGTGAACTTGTGCCCGGCGACGGTCCACGGTATTGTGCGGGCCTTGAGATCAAAGGGGATCAAACCATGGAAATGCGTGACCGGATCGCCCAGGCGTTGAAGGATGCAATGAGGTCGAAACAGGCCGACCGGCTGTCGACGCTGCGGCTGATCAATGCCGCTATCAAAGACCGCGAGATCGCGATGCGTGGTGACGCCGAAGGGGGCACTGTGGGTGACCCGGAGATTCTGGCGATCATGGGCAAAATGGTGAAACAACGTCAGGAATCGGCGCGCGCCTACGAAGAGGGCGGGCGGCTGGAGTTGGCGGAAAAGGAACTGAACGAGGTCAAGGTGATCGAAGAGTTCCTGCCACGGCAGCTTTCGGCTGAGGAAGTTGCGGCAGCGGTGGATGCGGCGATTGCCACGATTGGCGCCTCAAGCATCCGCGACATGGGCCGGGTGATGGCCGAACTGAAGGGTAAATATACCGGGCAGATGGACTTTGGCGTGGTGGGTCCAATGGTCAAGACCCGGCTGAGCTGAGGCGCCGCGCCGGCCTTTGCCTGCGCGGCAACCCGCACATAAGCTGAATGTATCTATCCTACGCCCCGCCGGTTGATCCGCGCGGGGTGTTTTGCTGCGGTCCTGGCGCGTGTGGCGGGCCGGGTATGAGTATTTAGGCCAAAAAAAAGCGGTGGTTTTTTTGGGCGGGGGTATTTGGGCGCGCGGGTCAGGGTTTGCCGGGCTGGGTGCGGCAGGCGGCGAAAACGGCGTCAAGTTCAGGCCGCAACGCGCGACGTTCCTCGGGGGTGAGAAACGCGCCCAGTTCCACCTCACGCGGGCCGCCGGTCAGGGTCAGGTAGTCGGGGACGGGGCCGCCGGTCTGGTAGAGGGTGACGCCGACCCAGTAAGGGTTGGCGTGCCAGAGGCGTGGGGCGCGGCGCGGTTCATGGCGCAAGAGGAGTGCGCGGTCGGGCCAGATCCGCAGCACCTCGACCACGGCACCGCTGCGGTAGCTGCGCGCAAGGCCCCACCAGACGCCAGCCACCGTTGCCACCAGAAACGGCAGCATACCCCAAAGCAACAGCGTGCCCAGAAGCGCCAGCAGTGGCAGGGTCAAGAGCGAGGCCAAGAGGCCGATCGTGATCACGAAGCCTTTGCGCGGCAGCGAGCGGTAGGGCCAGAGGTGAAGCTCGGCCAAGGGGCGCGGACCTTTGGCGTAAGGGGACACGGCCCCGGATTTCTCCGGGGCCGTGTCGGGATGGGTGATCCATTCATACGGCATTGCCTTTGCCTTAGTGCGCGTGCGAACGGTCCCAGTCCGCGCGCTTGGGCAACTGTTCGAACGTGTGTTCGGGCGGCGGGCAGGGCAGTGACCATTCCAGCGTGTCGGCGTATTCGTTCCAGTAGTTGTTCTGGGTCACGCGACGGCCGGCCAGCAGGGTGTAGAACACGATGCCGATGAAGAACACGAAAGACGCGAAGCTGATGAAGGCGCCGATTGACGAGATCTTGTTCCAATAGGCAAAGGCCTCGGGGTAGTCGATGTAGCGGCGCGGCATGCCCTGACGCCCGAGAAAGTGCTGCGGGAAGAAGGTCATGTTCGAGCCAAGGAACATCATCCAGAAATGCACCTTGCCGGCCCATTCAGGATACTGGCGGCCCGACATCTTGCCGATCCAGAAATAGATCCCGGCGAAGATGGCAAACACCGCCCCCAGCGACATCACATAGTGGAAGTGCGCGACCACATAATAGGTGTCGTGATAAACCCGATCGAGCGGAGCCTGCGCCAGCACAACGCCGGTAACACCGCCCACCGTGAACAGGAACAAAAAGCCGAAGGCAAACAGCATCGGTGTTTTGAACTCTATCGAGCCGCCCCACATGGTGGCGATCCAACTGAACACCTTTACCCCGGTGGGCACCGCGATCACCATTGTGGCCAGCATGAAGTAGCTTTGCTGGGTCAGCGACATGCCCACGGTATACATGTGGTGCGCCCACACCACAAAGCCGAGCCCGCCGATGGCGACCATCGCATAGACCATCGGCAGATAGCCGAAGATCGGCTTTTTGGAGAAGGTGGCGATGACGTGGCTGATGATGCCAAAGCCGGGGATGATGATGATGTAGACCTCGGGGTGGCCGAAGAACCACAGGATGTGCTGGTAAAGGATCGGGTCGCCGCCGCCCTCGGGTTGGAAGAACGTGGTGCCGAAGTTGCGATCCATCAGCAGCATGGTGATGGCACCGGCCAGCACCGGAAGGGCCAGAAGGATCATCCAGGCGGTCACAAAGATCGACCAGCCAAACAGCGGCACCTTGTGCATGGTCATGCCTGGGGCGCGCATGTTGAGGAAGGTGGTGATCATGTTGATCGCCCCCAGGATCGAGCTTGCACCCGAGAGGTGCACAGCAAAGATCGCCAGATCCATCGAGAACCCGCCTTCATTGGTCGAAAGCGGTGGATAGAGCACCCAACCCACGCCAGATCCCATCTGCCCGTTGCCGCCCGGCGTCAGAAGCGAGGCGATCCCGAGGGCGGTGCCCGCAACATAGAGCCAGTAGCTGAGGTTGTTCATCCGCGGGAAGGCCATGTCAGGCGCCCCGATGTGCAGCGGCATGAAATAGTTGCCAAAACCACCGAACAGCGCTGGAATTACCACAAAGAACATCATCAGGACGCCGTGATAGGTAATCATCACGTTCCACAGATGCCCGTTGGGTGTGCATTCAGCACTGGCGTCCGCAACGAAGCGGGCCCCTTCGGCGCACATGTACTGCACCCCCGGGTTCATCAGTTCAAGCCGCATGTAAACGGTGAACAGCACCGAAATCAGGCCAACGGTGCCTGCGGTGAACAGATAGAGAATTCCGATATCTTTGTGATTGGTGGACATGAACCAGCGGGTAAAGAACCCGCGCTTGTCATGCGCACCATGGCTGTGAACGGCTGCGTCCGCCATGCTGATCTCCCATTTAGCGCTTGGCACGGGTTCTCCCGACCCGGACCTGCATGTTAGTGTTTTAGAATGCAAATCCGCGCGCGGCAATGAGTGAAGGTGCGGCAATTGGAAAAATTGCCGCACCTTCGGGTCGTATCGTCAGGAAATTGAGCGAATGTGTCGCGTTATCCTTGGCAGATCGTTACTCGGTCACGACCGATTCAAGGAAGGCGACGATTTCTTCTTGCTTTTTCTTTTGCTTGTGGGTCATCAGCGATTTCGCTTTGGTGTCGCCAAGCTTTTCGTCGATCCACGCGGTGGGATCGGTCATGTAGACTTCCAATTCTTCGGGAGTCCAGACCATGCCGGTTTCACCGACGGCTTTAAGCCCATCACCGTATTTGAAATCTTCGGTCGAGGCGACGGCCTTGCCGACGATGCCGTAAAGGTTCGGGCCGACCTTGCCACCCTTTACGATGTCTTCGCCCGTGTCCGACTTGATCGCGTGACAGGCTTTGCACTTGTTGAATTCTTTTTTGCCATCCTTGATGTCATCCGCATTGGCGGCGGTCGTCAGGGCGAGGGCGGCGAACGTGGCGGCAATCAGGCTAATCTTCATTGCTTTATCCTTGCTGGCTTAAGATTCGACCCGGGGGGCCAAACGTACTGGTCGCTTTTTAATGCGATCCGTTGCCGATGGCTAGAGGCAGGGGGGCGCGTTACGGAGTTTTGATCAATTGATAGGCTCCGAGGCGAAAATTTGCTGAAATGTCGACTGCAACGCCACGTCAAGATCGGCCAATGTGACCGGCAGGCCCAGATCGACAAGACTGGTCACGCCATGATCACGAATCCCGCAGGGGACGATCCCCCCGAAATGGGAAAGGTCCGGCTCTACGTTGATGGAAATACCGTGAAAGCTGATCCATTTGCGCAGCTTGACCCCGATCGCGGCGATCTTGTCCTCTTGTAATGTGCCATCGGGGGCAGGGGCCTTGTCGGGGCGGGTGACCCAGACGCCGACGCGGCCCGCGCGGCGTTCGCCGGTCACGTTGAATTCGGCCAGCGTGGCGATGACCCAGTCTTCCAGTGCGCAGACAAAGCGGCGCACGTCGCGCCCACGTTTGTTCAGGTCAAGCATCACATAGGCGACGCGCTGGCCCGGCCCGTGGTAGGTATATTGCCCGCCACGCCCGGCGTTGTAGACGGGAAAGCGGTCCGGCTGGGTCAGATCTTCGGGGCGTGCCGAGGTGCCGGCGGTATAAAGCGGCGGGTGTTCAAGCAACCAGATCGCCTCATCGGCGATGCCGGCGGTGATGGCGGCCACGCGCGCCTCCATGAAGGTCAGCGCCTCGGGGTAGGGTATTTTCGCTGTGCTAGTGATCCATTCAACCATAAGAATTCTTTTCAGTTTCTGTGCTTGGATTCAAATTGCTTGCTTTGGCGGTGATTCGGGCGAAGACTCGGTAACTGTATGTAGCCTTGGTCACGGGCCATTTCCACATGGCGTCAGCGATCTGGCCGCACCGTTGCTGCGCGATTTGCCGTGCAGGCCGGAGTCGAGATTGATTGAAGGGATGAGAAAATGTTCACGAAGGGAATAGCGACCACCTCGCTGATAGCTGCATTGGCGATGACGCCGGCCGCCCCCGCGCTCGCGGGTGGCGGTGATGCGGTTGTGGGGGGAATTATCGGCGGTATCATTGGCGGCGCCATCGTCAATGAACATAATCGCCACCGCGCAGCGCCCGTCCGGCGGGCGCAACCAAAAAGATACCAATCCAGCATCAGCAGCGCTCAACGCGAATCCAACCGCGAAGTGCAGGTGGCGCTGAACCATTTCGGCTATGGCGTCGGTGCGCCCGATGGCGCGATCGGGCCGCGTTCACGCGCCGCGATCAGTGATTATCAGATGACGCTGGGCTATCCGGCAACCGGTCAGCTGACGGAATATGAACGCAGCCATCTGGTGGCATCCTATCACCGCGCGGTGGCGGGTGGCGCACTGACCATGCAACAGGCCGCAGCCAACCCGATGGGGATGCGTGGCCTGCTGGTGCAGTGGCGCGATGAGGCTGCGGGAATTCCGTCAACCCCGCCCAGCTTTGCGCCGCAAGGGACCGCGCCGGGCGTAATGGCCGTTGCCCCCGCCCCCGAAGCCCCCGCCGCAGAGCTGCCGCAGTTTGTCGCGATACTGGAACCCGCTGCCCCGGCGATGCCCAGCTTTTTGGGGGGTGTGGTAACGCAGGCCTCGCTCGCGTCGCATTGCAACCGGGTGAATATGGCCACCTCGTCGAATGGCGGCTTTGTCACGGCTGCGGCGATGGCCGATCCGGGGCAGGCGTTGGGCGAACAGTTCTGCCTGGCGCGCGGCTATGCGATCAGCCAGGGCGAAGAACTGGCCGCCGCAATTCCCGGTTTCACCCCGGCGCAGATTACGGCGCAATGCGAAAGCTTTGGCCCGGCAATGAAAGAGTCGGTATCCGCGCTGTCGCTGCAGCCGCGTGATGCGGTACTGGCGGGGGTGTCTGAATTCGCGCTTGAAAGTGGCATGGCCCCGGCGCAACTGGTCGGAACGGCGCGGGTGTGTCTGTCGGTCGGCTACCGGACCGACAATATGGATGTGGCGTTGGCCTCGGGGCTGCTGCTGACCGCACTGGGTGAGCGGCAATACGCTGAACTGATGGGTCACCATCTGGCCATGGGCTTTGGCGCCAGCGTGCGCCCGGATCTGGCGGTGGATTGGTATCAGATGGGGCTGGATGCCCTGAGCAATGGCGCCACGCCGGTCTTTGCCCCGCATCAGCCCGGTCGTGCCGACGTGATCCGCAAAGCGGCCTATACGCTGGGCGGGCGCGCCGATCTGTTGCCGACAGAGGCAGTGCCTGCTGTGCTGCCGCAATTTGCCGTGCCGCAAACTACGGCCCCCGCGCAAGAGGGCACGGGGATGGCCCTCGTGCCGGTGGTGCAGCCGGCCCCGACCGCGGCGCCGGGCAACAACCCGCCCGCAGCAACCGCCGGTGGCGGTCTGGCGACCGCGATGCGCAACCTGACCCAGCTTCCGGCGCTGATGATCAAACCCTGATCCTATGCCCGCGCAACATCGTTGAAAGGCGCCGCAAAGACGGCGCCTTTTTTACATCATCCGCACAGGGCATCTGTTTTTCACAAAGGTTTCCTCTGGCGCAAAAATCCGCTTTCCTTCCCCCAAACGCTCGGCTATATCGCCGGGCACAAAGCCTTGACAGTGCGGTCGTGGCGGAATTGGTAGACGCGCAGCGTTGAGGTCGCTGTGGGGTAACTCCCGTGGAAGTTCGAGTCTTCTCGACCGCACCATTACTTTCCCCTTGGAAAAAAGAATTTCTGTGAAAACAAGTTCATGGAAGTGGCCTTGCGCCACGTTTTGTGCCGCACCTTTGTGCCACAGATGGTTTGGCACAAGGTGGAAAACCTGACGCTTTCAAAGACAGAGGGAACCAAGGTGAGAGGGGGAACCTATCCCCTCAACCTCAATCCCGGCTGACGCCGCCCCGCTCTAGCCCGACAAAACGCGCTTGCGGCGCAGTTTGAAGACGCCCGACCCGCGCGAGGCGGCAAGGCAGGTGACGCTTGCTCAGGCTGAATTGATGGAAGCGGCGGGGCGCGCGCGTCAGCGCGATACTTTGGCGGATGAGGTGGACAGACTGCCTTTTGAACAGCGTGAACTGTACGACGCCGCGGGTGGGCTGGAAGGTCTCTTGCACCAATATCGGGCGACCGATACCGCACGCGCCTTCTTGACCGCTGGCGGTGCGCTCACGGAGAGTGAGCAAATCGGGCAAGAGCCTGCCCCCGGTAAGCGGACAATTTCGCAAGCGGTTCATAGCCCGAATTGGCGGCGCTAGATCAAGTGGCGCGGACTGAGGCCAAGACGCTTCGCATACTTGGGGAAGATGTGCCCGACCGTTGACGGTCTGCGTGAATCGCGAGACGTATATTTGAAAGCCAATGGGACGGGTGGCCAAACCGCCGGGGCCATGGACAAAGTGGTTGCGCGGTTCATTTAGCTACACGGCGACCTACCACTTGCGGAACTGACCATTGCCTACCTGCGCGAGCATGTGACTGCCATTGAACAGCTGCCCGCCGTTACCTCGTCCAAGAGGCTGCGAGGGCAGAAGCTTCCTGACCTTCTGCGGATCGCAGTGGCCGAAGGGCTAACGCCGGTCAGCATCACTCGCGCCGGGGCAGGGGTATCTTGCGACGGACCCTTGGGGGGTGTCGAAGTTTATTGCGCCGAAGGGCAAGCATTCCGCCCAGAAACCCCGAGCGCCGTTTTCTGGTGCTCAGATCGCACCCATCCTTGTGCTGGCGTCGAAAGCAGACGCCGCGACAATCGACCACTGTGCACCGCCTCTGGCGGTATATCGTAAGCGGTGTGCCAGCCCCGTGGTTTCGATTTGATGTGAGGTCGGGCATGCCGTTTTGCAACTGAGTTTGCGGGGGCCGGGCATGGAGCACCAACATGAGCACCGGATGGAGGTGCGCGGGTCGCGGGGAGTATCGCGGATCGAGGTCCATGATGGCCCGACCGGGCGTTGGCGCTGGCCGGATGACATCAAGGCGCGGATTGTGGCCGAGAGTTTTCAGCCCGGCGCGCGGGTCTGCGATGTTGCGGCGAAGTATGGGCTGATTGCCCGGCATCTTTCGAAATGGCGCGGTCAGGTGCGTAAAGGGGAGCTGGTGGTGCCGATCAAGGCGGCCCCGGCATTCGTGCCGCTGATGATCGAGCGATCGGTTGCTGCCACGGCCGCCGCGTCGGCAGATACGGGGGTGATCAAGATCGAGATCTGCGGCGCAGTTTTGCATGTGACGCCGAATTGCAGCCCCGATCGTGCGGCGGCCTTGGCGGCGGCGCTGGGGAAGGTGCTGTGATCTTTCCAGATCAGGCCGTCAGGACCGTGATCGCAACCAAGCCCCCTCTCGTGCATGCAGCCATGCACTGCCGGGCAGCGGGTGGATTTTCGCAAAGGGCACGATGGGCTGGCGACCATGGCGCATGCCGAGCTGGGCTTTGCGCCGAAGGCGGGGGGATGGTGGTGTTCCGCTCGAAGCGTGGCAACAGGATCAAGGTTCACCGAGAGGGCCGTTTTGATGTCTTCAAGTGACAGATCAAATTGCTCAGGATCGACCTTCTCGGATCGCGCGCCAAACAGGGCACATTTGAAGTCAGCAACCAACTTCTCCAACTGATCGATACGATCCTGCTTGCGCAGATTCCGGCTCTCTGAGGCAGCAAGCAACGCCTTCAGGGCCTCAATATCATTAGGGAGATCAGCAGGTTTGCTCATGCGGAATGACTATCATTTCCAGCACCTTAGTGCTGCCGCAAAAGACAGCCTGATCCACTCTGCCGCAGTTGGCGGACGCACCGACAAAGCCCTTGCTTTGCGCCAATCCAAGCCCGAGAACAGCGCTTCAAACTGCGCGTGGTTCAGGGCCATCAGCCCATCTTTGATCGCAGGCCAAATGAAGGTGTGTTCCTCCAACCGTTTGTAAGCCAAGACCAGCCCGGTGCTGTCCCGATACAGTAACTTCATCCGATCTGCCCGCTTTGAGCGGAACACAAAAACTGTCCCCTCTCTCGGCAGATTTGCTTTGCAAATCGCCTGCCGGGCAACGCGTGAACGGGGCCTTGCGCAGCTCGTTTTTGATCAGTGCCGTCTGACCGTCGTGACCTTTACGGAAGTCTACGGGCTTGGTTGCAATAACAACCCGCACCCGGCCTCTCGGCGAATGTTCCATTCGCCTGTCAGCCAATGGTATTGAAGGGAACATCATGAGGCCGCGTTCAGGGCGCGGGCAATCTCGGCAATGCGCGCCGCTGATGTTCTTGCATCCAATCGCACGGTGACAGCACCGCAGATCAGATCCAATGGCCACAGCTGCGCAGATTCAGCTACCGCATCGACATCTTCGCGCACAACCAGCGCTACAAAGCTCGGCTCTTCAGCCAAAGCAGGCAGAACCAGCTTGCCCTCCAGCGCCATGCGCCGCCATTCCCCCACTCGGGATATTGCTGCGCAATACCCTGCCGGGCAACGAATAAATGATTGGCCCGCATATCATACAGCTGCGCCACCGAACCCACCGTCGCCCCCTTAACCAAAGTCTCGGCCACAATTTGCGCTTTCACCGCATCAGGCCACCGGCGGTGACCACGCGTTCCCACAACCATATCAATGTTGCTGAGAAGCTCCGTTGAGCGCTCCATGGAGAAACTCCCTGACAATCCATCCGCAAGGGCTGAAGCTCAGATCAGGATGATCCGCCCACCATTGCGAACGACGCGCGGCTTGCCGGTGATCTTATGCTTGATCGTTTCAATCATGTTCAGCTCTCGTTCCTCAATCCTTGAAGATTTTCACCGCATTCCGACTGCCTTGCCAACACGCCCCAGTTCACGGGGATCATGGCGATCAAGGGACAATTCCAGTTTGGCCGCATGTGGCTCCACACACCTTGTCGCCCGAGATAGCGGCACTCGTAACAACGCGAACCTGGAGTTTTTTGCCCATGCGGTTGTCCCAAACGAGCAGATGTGGTGTTCCGAAGCTGACCACCACGAACGCCAGAGCGCCGAGCGCCCATGTCGGGCGGCGCGGCTTCACGAGAAACCAAATGAGCCCCGCGACTGTTCGCGAGAGACTTCTCTCGCTTTGCGTCGCCGTGATACGTTCGCTGACCTTCGGCCCGTGCTTGTTTGGGCGCGGGGCTTTTTTGCCCAGAACGTCGATTTTTAACTTAGTCATTCTTGCCCCATTTGCGGGAATACCGAATGCGCAGTTGCGGCTTGCCGCCGCGCTGATGATCGCCTTCCCTCGGGTTTGGTTCAGCCTAGTCGCCCCACGGGGCGACATCCCAGTAGCGAATTTTCGCGCCGAGGATCGGCGGGGCGGCCTTCACGAACAGGAGTTGCCGATCTTCGGGCAACGCCATGACTTCCTGCGGCTGCATGAGCGGCACGCCGCGTTCGGACACGCTGACGCCGAGTTCGTCATCATCGGTTTGCCCGAGATTGCAGTTTCGGGTGAGGATCGAATTCTCGCTCATCAACCGCGACAGGCGCACCGCCAGTTCTATATCCTGCACCGCGAAGAACTGCTTCACTTCGGACTGGCTCAGGATGATGTTGGTTGTCTCGCGCCCATAAACCTGGACGAGATGCGAGAGGTCTTGATCAATCGCCCACACGCGCACTGGTGCGGATTTCGCGGAGAATGGGTGCTGATTTCGCGCGATCGTGGGCACGCGTTTCGCGCCATGTTGGATGCTGATTTT
>NZ_JBLJBV010000082.1:0-69558 GCF_047638075.1 Phaeovulum sp. | reverse complement strand
TCCCGCGGCCTCCTTGAGGATGCGAACCTTGCGCCGAAGGCTTTGGTCGGGGTCGCGCGCGAGGCCAAATCCCCTTTGGACACGACATCAGTGTCTTGATGGGCGGTGATCCATTTGTTCAGCGTCGACATTCCAACGCCCAGATCGTCTGCCACCTGCTTGCGCGTCAGCCCGCTGGTCAACGCGATATACACAGCATCCTTACGAAATTCGTCAGTCCGTTTCAGTCCCATAGTTGATCTTCTTTGTTGCAGTAAATGCTAGCAAAGGAACGGCATCAAACCGCGACAGGTCCAGGCCTTCTGACACTTCTTGCCCGCCATGGAGTGCCTCATGATGCCCACTATCAACTGTGGAAACTATCGCACCGGCTTCCGACCGTCAGAGCGGCTTCAGCAGACGGACACGAGGGATGTCACTTTTGCAGTTCCCATCTTTCGTGCGTTTATGGATATAGGCATGTGTCGGTGCGGGGATCCGCGTTCTGATGGTCACCACCTGATAGAGTGACGCGCTGACCCGAGCGTTGTCGCCCCGGTCCAATTGAAAGTGGTGCGTTTCGCCTTGTGTGGATCGCAATCGCAGAATTGGCGGTATAGTCTCAATACCAGTGTGCCCGTGGCTCAACAATGACAGCGAAGGCCGCGCGCCATATTAGCCGCCCGCTCGTTGCCGAAGGCCAAGGCACCGCTTAAGGGGGCCGGGCTATGGCAAAGTTTTGCAATCAGGCGGTTGCATCGCCCTAAGGGCATTTCTGGCCGGGTTGGCTTGCGGCAAAACCCTGCTGAAAAGGGTTTGGCGCGATGTTCAACCTATGGGCGCTGCCCCCCGGTCCTTGCGGACCTCTCGCGCGGTGATGGGGGCGAAAACCACCCCGGTTTCTTTTACAGGGGGGATTCCATTTGCGAATCGCCTGTGGCATGATTTCCGTAACCCGTCCGGTAACCGGGCGGCATGAGGGGCGGATATGCGTAATCGATCAGGCTTTGGGCGGCCCAACTTTGGCCCGCTGATTTTTTTCAGCCTTACCTTCGTAATGGGGGGGTATTTTACCTTTGCCGCCGTTCAGGGGTCTTTCGGGGTGTTTCGCAGGGTGCAAATTGAAGCCGAAAGCGTGGCATTAAGCGCCGAACGCGACCGTTTGCGTGCAGAAGTGGCCCGGATGGAGAACCTGACAACGCGTCTGTCAGACCGTTTTTTGGACGTCGATCTTTTGGATGAACGGGCGCGCGATGTGCTGGGCACAATTCGCGCAGATGAGATTGTGATCCGCTGATTGCATCGGCGCGCGCCATCGGTTATAAAATGGTTTAACGCTAAACTATTTCAGTCCGATGGGAGGTTGCCTCATGGCTTTACGTAAAAGCCCCGACAACAAGGGCGCGGCGGCGTCTGCAGGAAAATCCACGCGAAAGTCAAATACCTCAAAAGAAGAGCTCCTGAAGTTCTATCGAGAGATGCTGTTGATTCGCCGGTTTGAGGAAAAGGCGGGGCAGCTATACGGCATGGGGCTGATTGGCGGCTTTTGTCACCTTTATATCGGCCAGGAAGCCGTCGTCGTAGGGCTGGAAGCGGCCGCCGAAGACGGCGACAAGCGGATAACCAGCTACCGTGACCATGGCCATATGTTAGCCAGTGGAATGGACCCCAAAGGCGTGATGGCCGAGCTGACCGGACGCGAAGGCGGGCTATCCAAAGGCAAGGGCGGGAGCATGCACATGTTCTCGAAGGAAAAGCATTTCTATGGCGGGCACGGGATTGTGGGCGCGCAGGTTCCCTTGGGCGCGGGTCTGGCCTTTGCGGATAAATACAAAGGCAACGGGCGCGTAACGTTCACCTATTTCGGTGACGGTGCGGCGAACCAGGGCCAGGTCTATGAGACCTACAACATGGCCGAGCTGTGGAACCTTCCGGTGGTTTTCGTCATCGAAAACAACCAATATGCAATGGGCACCAGTATGAAGCGGTCGACAAAATCGACCTCGCTCTGGGGTCGGGGCGTGGCCTACGGGATCAAGGGCGAGGCGGTCGACGGCATGGATGTGCTGGCGGTAAAGGCTGCAGGCGAGCGTGCCGTAGAGGCCTGCCGGGCGGGCGAAGGGCCCTACATCCTCGAAATCAATACATACCGCTACCGCGGCCATTCGATGTCGGACCCCGCAAAATACCGCTCACGCGAGGAAGTGCAGAAAATGCGCGAAGAGCGTGACGCGATCGAGCATGTGCGCGAATTGCTGTTGCAGGGCAATCATGCCACCGACGACGATCTGAAGGCGATTGACCGCGAAATCAAGGTGATCGTGAACGAAGCGGCAGAATACGCCAAAGAAAGCCCCGAGCCGGACCTGTCCGAGCTTTGGACTGACATTTACGCCTAAGGGAGACAGACCATGGCAACCGAAATTTTGATGCCCGCCCTGTCACCCACGATGGAGGAAGGCACACTGGCCAAATGGCTGGTAAAAGAGGGCGATGAGGTCAAATCCGGCCAGATCATCGCAGAGATCGAGACCGATAAGGCCACGATGGAGTTTGAGGCGGTCGATGAAGGCACCATCAGTAAGCTGCTGGTAGCGGAAGGCACCGCAGGCGTGGCCGTGAACACGCCGATTGCGGTTTTGGTGGCAGAGGACGAAAGCGCCGAGGTAGAAGCGGCCCCGGCCGCGGCCCCTGCACCCGCCAAGGCAGCAACGCCTGCCCCGGCACCATCCTCCCCCGCCCCGGTCGCGCCAGATGTCAGCCCCGACTGGCCCGCAGGCACCGAAATGAAGACCATGACCGTGCGCGAAGCGCTACGCGAAGCGATGGTCGAAGAAATGACCCGTGACGAAACCGTCTATCTGATGGGTGAGGAAGTCGGGGAATATCAGGGCGCCTATAAGATCAGCCAGGGCCTTCTGGACCAGTTCGGCGCAAAGCGGGTGATTGATACGCCGATCACCGAACATGGCTTTACCGGAATTGCCGTTGGGTCGGCGTTCGGTGGTCTGCGGCCAATTCTCGAATTCATGACCTTCAACTTTGCCCTACAGGCGATGGATCACATCATCAACTCAGCGGCAAAGACGCTTTACATGTCGGGTGGTCAGATGGGCGCCCCGATGGTGTTCCGTGGCCCGAACGGCGCTGCCGCGCGCGTTGCCGCCCAGCACAGTCAGGATTTCGCCGCGTGGTTTGCGATGGTGCCGGGCCTGAAGGTGGTGATGCCCTATTCGGCCGCTGACGCCAAAGGCCTGCTTAAAACCGCAATCCGTGACAATAACCCGGTCATCTTCCTTGAAAATGAAATCCTCTACGGGCGCAGTTTCGAGGTGCCGGTGCTGGATGACTTCACCATTCCCTTCGGTAAGGCCAAAATTTGGCGCGAGGGAAGTGATGTGACCATTGTCAGCTTTGGCATTGGTGTGGCGCACGCGCTGGAAGCGGCCGACAAGTTGGCAGCCGACGGGATTTCAGCCGAGGTCATTGACCTGCGCACCCTGCGCCCGATTGACTATGATACGGTGTTGGCCTCGGTGATGAAGACCAACCGTTGCGTGACGGTCGAAGAGGGCTGGCCCATCGGCTCGATCGGAAACCATCTAAGCGCGACAATCATGGAACGCGCGTTTGACTATCTGGATGCGCCGGTGATCAACTGCACCGGTAAAGACGTGCCAATGCCCTATGCGGCAAATCTTGAAAAGCTGGCGTTGATCACTTCGGACGAAGTGGTCGCGGCGGTCAAAAAAGTCACCTATCGGTAAGGAGGAAACCATGGCCGTGGAAATCTTGATGCCGGCGCTTTCTCCGACGATGGAGGAAGGGACCTTGGCAAAATGGCTGGTCAAAGAGGGCGATGTCGTTACCTCGGGCCAGATCCTTGCAGAGATCGAAACCGACAAGGCAACGATGGAGTTTGAGGCGGTCGATGAAGGTACCGTCAGCAAAATCCTGATCGCAGAAGGCACGAGCGGGGTGAAGGTAAATACCCCGATCGCCGTGCTGATCGAAGAGGGCGAAAGCGCGGATGCCGCGCCAAAACCCGCCGCAACCGAACAGCCCAAGGCGGCGCCCGAAAAGCCGGCAGAACCAGCGCCAACTCCGGCTACAGCCGCAGCGACGCCGGTTGCCGCCCCTAAAGCGGCGGGCGAGCGGGTCTTTGCCTCGCCTCTGGCGCGCCGGATTGCGGCGGATAAGGGCATTGACCTGGCATCGGTGCAAGGCTCCGGCCCGCACGGGCGCATCGTCAAGACCGATGTCGAGGCTGCCAGCAGCGCACCCAAAGCAGCTCCGGCCGCAGCCGGTGCCCCGCAGGGTGCTGCAAAGGCGCAACCCGCAGCCGCACCGGTCAGCGCCAGCACCGTCGCCCGGATGTATGAGGGCCGCCAGTACGAAGAAATGCCGCTGGACGGAATGCGCAAAACCATTGCAGCTCGCCTGACCGAGGCCAAACAGACGATCCCGCATTTCTACCTGCGCCGAGAGGTTCGGTTGGATACGCTGATGGCCTTCCGCGCTGATTTGAACAAGCGGTTAGAAGGTCGCGGGGTAAAGCTTTCTGTCAATGATTTCATCATCAAGGCTTGTGCGCTTGCGCTTCAATCCGTCCCCGATGCCAATGCCGTCTGGGCGGGGGATCGGGTCCTTAAGATGAAGGCGTCAGATGTGGCAGTTGCCGTGGCGATCGAAGGCGGGCTGTTCACTCCGGTGCTGAAAGACGCGGAAATGAAGTCGCTTTCCTTTCTTTCTGCCGAAATGAAAGATCTTGCAGCCCGCGCGCGCAACCGCAAACTTGCGCCGCAAGAATATCAGGGCGGCAGCTTTGCCATCTCAAACCTCGGGATGATGGGTGTTGATAACTTCGACGCGGTGATCAACCCGCCACATGGTGCAATTCTGGCTGTGGGCGCGGGGATCAAGAAACCCGTTGTGAACGGCGATCAGATTGAAATCGCTACGGTTATGTCGATGACGCTCTCTGTTGACCACCGGGTGATTGACGGCGCACTGGGGGCCGAGTTGTTGAAGGCCATTGTTGAAAACCTGGAAAACCCAATGGGTATGCTGGCATAATCTGCCCTATAAAAAGGAAAGCGCCGGATCACTCCGGCGTTTTTTCATCTTAACGTCGTATCATTCACCCCCGGTGCAACGTCTGATCCATTGTTGACGCTGGCCGATCACAGCCTGCATCCCCCACGATCTTTGCAGGAACCCCGGCGACAGTCTTGCAGCAAGGAACGTCGATCAACACAACCGATCCCGCTGCAATCCGTGAATTGTCACCCACACGGATATTCCCCAAAATTTTCGCCCCCGCACCAATCATCACGCCATTGCCGATTTTAGGGTGTCTATCTTCCTCTTCCTTACCCGTTCCACCCAGCGTGACCGAATGCAGCATAGAGACATTATCCCCGACCACTGCCGTCTCACCGATCACGATCGAATGGGCATGGTCGATCATCACCCCACGACCAATCCGCGCCGCCGGATGAATATCCACGCCAAACGCCTCAGAGGTGCGCATCTGCACCAGATAGGCCAGGTCGCGTCGTCCCTTGCGCCATAACCAATGTGCCACACGGTATGCTTGAAGTGCCTGATATCCTTTGAAGAAAAGGATGGGTTGCAGGTATCTATGGCATGCGGGGTCGCGGTCATAGACAGCTACCAGATCTGCGCGTGCCGCTTGCCCCAGTAGCACATCCTCGCTGTAGGCTTCGTCTGCAATTTCGCGCAAGATCTGCTCACTCATCTCGCCCGAGGCGAGCTTAAGCGAAAACCGATAGGCCAGCGCGCGTTCCATCGTTTTATGATGCAACAAACCCGAATGGATCAATCCACCCAAAAGCGGCTCATCACGCACCGCATCACGGGCCTCGTCGCAAATACGCGCCCAAACCGGATCTACGGTCGTCACCTTCGGGTGAAGCTCGGCAGGGTAGGTTTTAGACATTGCAGGCTCCTTGGGATGCGTTTTCAGACTATCACATAGGTGCTGCCTCGCATATCGGAAGGAAAGCTGCGGGAAAAGATATTAATTTTGCCGCGCCCTGCGCCAAACGTCAATTCCAGCAATCACCTCAGCCAGACAGGCCAGATATGCGGTATCTGACAAATAGGGTTCAGGTGGCAAAGGTACGGTGCGTGCGCTTGCGGCCAACGTGCCATTGCCCCAGTCAGGATGGCACCTTCCGGTTCGTTTTCGGAATTGATCGGCAGCATGCGCTTGCTGCAACAGGCGCTGCATGGCCCCTGCGCGGTCGGGTTCGCGCATCAGCGCGCGCGCTGCCCCCGACAGGTCACCATGGCAAAGCTGACGCATCCGTCATTCCGATGGCAGCGAAATTTCAAGGTAATGAACGGCAAGCCGCACTGCCCCACTTGCAAAGTCCCCCCCCACCGCACTTAGCAACAACGTTTCAGGTGCCCAATAGGTCATCGGCTGCGACAGCAAGCCGCGTACCCAGCTTCCCTGCGCCAGGCCCAGACCCGCCCCAAATCGGTTCGTAAAGCCTATGTTTCCTAACTCCCAAGAGGTCAGCGTGCCACCAATCGCGGAAATTACCCGCGCGCTGACCCCGATCACCATGGAATGGCTGGGAATAACGGCTGCGCTTTGCGAAGTGGCACCCGCCAAAATCACATGATCAATCTCAACAACCCGCGCACTCAGCCCCGCACCAAAGGGCGAAAGGCTTAGCGCACCAGAGACCCAGCCCGTGCCATCATGTATCGCCTGACACCCCTCATCGGCAATGAATGTGCGCCATCCTGCGCGCGGACTGACAAACACCCAGCCGCCATTGCTGCCGATCGCCACTTTTCCGGCCTGTCCGGCCCAGACGTTCACCGCCCCCGCAGGAATTCCGTAGGTTGCGCCGTCCAACACGACAGTTGGCGGCACTGACAGGCTGTTTGACGCCATCACCATATTGACCAAACCATCCAGTCTGGTCAGCGCCTCATTCACAGTTACATGTTTTTGCGCCTGCGCGGGTTGCAGCAGGGGCAGCGCCAGTCGGTTTGTGTCAGACATTGATATCAATCCTCGCAAAGGGTCCGGGCCCGTAGGTATCGGACAGTTGTGCAACCTGAATTTCAAACGGCCCCGAAAGCCCGTCTCCGGCGCGTAGTGCCTCGGGGTAGACCCATGAAGGGGTAGCGGTCATGACCTCTCGCCGGATCGTGCCTTCCTGCACAACCCGCAGCAGGTACCCCTCGCGTCCCTCGCCCAGCGGCACGTCAACCGCCGCCCAGCTATCGCCGTCAATGCGTGTGCGGCGCACCCAGCCCAGCGACAGATCGTTTCCCGCCCAGACAGCGCGCAAATGACAAGGCGCATAGGGCCGCAAACCAACCCCGGCAAACGCGCGGATCTGGTGGATATAGGACGGGTCGTCATAGCCACGCTGCGCCGCGCCAATACGGTAATGCCGCACCAATCCGCGCAGACGGGGCGCCAGGTCAATTTGTTCGGGCGCGCCATCCAGCAAAACCACAGTGCTGCCGGCGGGCCAACTTGGCGGCATCACCCCATCGGTCCCCGCCTGCCCGCGCAGCCGCTGGCCAACCTCCCACAGGCCAGGCTCAATCAGCGTCGCTTGCGCAAACTGGATCACCTCCCACAGATCCGAGGTGCCATCGCCAATCGCCATCGCATTGGCGCCTTCCAACAATCGCAGTTGTGACACTGTTTCCAGCGCACCCCCCTTGATCCTGATCCGCAATGGTGTGCCCCGGTCCCACAGACCGGGCCGCGCAGCCGCCAATTCGGTCATCGTCTGACCAATCACCGCCCGTCCGTCCAGTAACCGATTCAACGCATAGCCTGCATCCTCGCCAGCGGCGTAAACCGCTATGCTGCCGGGCCAAGGCGTGGCCGTTACCGCCAGATGGGGCGCATATGGGTCTTCCTTGCCGGTCAAAAGCGGCAGATCCAGAAATACCGACAGCACCGGAACGGGCGCCGCAAACGGCCGCGGCATCACCCGTTCTTCTGCCTCATCCGAGGCGCGATAGATCGCCGGCTCCACCCGTACCGCCTCAACTGCCAAAGCGCCTGCCTGCTCAACCCGGTCCACGCGATAGCGCCGCGCACCCTCCGGCAGTGAAAGCCGGATCACATCACCAGCACCCAAGTGGCCCAGCGACGGCGGCAGTGCAAAGCGCGCACCATCGCGCGCCACCCGTGCCTCGGCCAACCAACGCTCCACGATGCGCTGCCCTTCTGAACGGGTCAGCGCCAGCCCCACCTCCGAGGCTGCCGCCCCACCTGACCTCTCATCGGGGAACACCGCCTCAACCGCGCGTATCTCATAATCACCCTCGGCCTCGACATAAGACAGCCGCACGCGGCCCGCGATCTCCACCTCCGGCGAGCGCTGCGTCTCGATGCTGGCATCCTCCTGCAAGGCCAGGTGTTCACTGGTCAGTTCTGCCATGACACGACCCGTTCGCATCTGAAACACAACCTGCCCATCGCGCTCGACCGCCTCAAATCCATAAGCAATCATCAACGGTTGAAGCGCCGCCCGCCCGCTTTGCCCACCCGCAACCGAATAGCCACGCACCAGCCCGAACAGCCCGCTGACATCGACATGGCTCAGCCCGCCCGCCTCACAGATTTCCGCCACGACACTGGCCAAAGGCTGCGCCGTCACCCGCCCCGATATCCAATGGCCACGCGCATAATTTTCGCCGTCCGACCAGACATCGGTGTTACCCGGAAACTGCGGGAAAGGCCGCGTATCCCAGGCCCAGACATGCGCCCGCGTCATATCGACCATCGGCGCGGCATAGACCTCTGAAACCGGGTTGTTGGTGGTATTTCCCCAATAATCCACCATCGCGCGCAGGTATTGCATCTGGATCAGTTCATCGCGTCGCCCATCAGAATAATGCGGCAGACTCGACTCCGATGATTTTGGGTCCAGAAACTTGTTGGGCTGGTTTGTGCCCTTATCCACCGCAGCGCACCCCATTTCGGTAAACCAGATCGGCTTGGATTGCGGCACCCAGGCCGTTGGTTCCGGCTGGCGCACCCCATCTATCCGCTCGTGATGGGGGTTTTGCCACCAGCCCTGAATGTCCTTGTAGCGCCAGACCCATGGCTCGCCATACGCGCCATCTTCAATCGGGGTGCGCCTTTGCGCATCGCGATGCGCATCCGAGGCGTAATACCAGTCATAACCCTCGCCGCCCGCCACGTTGGCACGCAGATATTCCAGGCTATGGATCGCACCCCAATGCGCGTCGGCATGCTGCTCGCCCTCGCGCCAATCGGACAGGGGCATGTAATTGTCGATCCCCACAAAATCGATATTCGGGTCAGCCCAAAGCGGGTCGAGGTGAAAGTACCGGTCGCCATTACCCGGCTGATAACCAAAATACTCGCTCCAGTCGGCCGCATAGCCGATCTTGCAGTTCGGCCCCAGTATCGCACGCACATCGGCGGCAAGTGCGCGCAGCGCCGTGACCGCCGGAAAGGTGCCCCCCTCACCCCGGATCTGCGTCAACCCAACCATTTCAGAGCTGATACAGAACGCCTCAACCCCACCCGCAAGCGCGCACAAATGCGCATAGTGCAAGATAAAGCGCCGCAGCGACCACTCTTGCGGCCCTAAATAGGCCACACTTCCGCCACCCGGCGCAAAATCACCTATCGCAGCACTACCAAAGAACGCCGCCACCTCGGTCGCGGCCAAGGCCGTGCCATCGGCGCTGCCCTCTCGTCCCGGCGCTTTTGACAGCGTGATCCGCCCGCGCCAGGGCAGTGGCGGTTGCCCAACAACTCCGCTCCAGGGATCCGGCAGCGCGTTGCCTGCCAACTGCTCCATCAGGATAAACGGGTAAAACGTCACCGCCTTTCCCTGCGTGCGCAGCCCCTTGATCGCCTCGATCACTGCCGCATCCGCGGGCGTCCCACCATAGACCGACCGTCCGTCAACCCGCGCCACCTCGACCGCATCGCCGCGCTGAAGGCCCGACACACGCCAAGGCATTGCATTGCCGTCAAACCGCGCATCCTCGATCTTTGGCTGCACCGCACACTCGCCGCAACGCAGATCACTGCCAAACCACGACACAACCAAAGACGCCGCCCCGCAGTTGGGCAGTTCTTCCGCCAGCGCCATCAGTGACGCGCTGAAATCGGTCACGCCAGAGGGACTATGGATATTGGCCGCGACTTGCTCGCCCAATCCCTTGTTGTAATGCACCGGGGTTGTGGCCAGCGCATACTCGCCGGTGCCAGGTATCAACGCCACCGCCTGCGCGCCGCGCACCAGATCAGGCACCGCCTCAATCAGATCGCCCTGCGCCGGGCGCACCACCTCAAAGCTGAACTGCGGCACGCGGTTGCCAAATTGCTCCAGCGCAAGATCCTCAAACACCACATAGGCCACACCGCGATACGCAGGCGCCATGCCGGCACCTTCAACCGCCTCAATCTTCGGGTCGGGCTGCTGGTCTTCTGCCCCGGTGTAGACGCGCATGTTCAAACCGTCCCGCGCGACCTCCATACCATCCGCCCAGATGCGGCCTACGCGCAAAATTTCACCCTCGCACAGCGCCAGCGCCAGATTGACCGAATAGCTGAACGACGTCACCGTAGGGCGCGGGGCCCCCTTGCCGCCGCGTTGCTTCTTTGATGTCTCAAAAAAGCGTGTGGCCCAGATCACCTGCCCTGAAACGCGCATCCGCCCCCAAAGCCGCCCCAGCGCCTCGCCCTCCGAGGCACTAGTCAGGCGGAACCGGTCTACCCGACCGGTTTCCACTGCGGCAGACCCCGACCCCAACAACCTTTGGTCAATCACCCGCCCCAGCGTCGCCCCCACAGCGCGCCCGATCACCGCCCCCGACAGGCCCAGAACCGTGCCACCAAAACCCGCACCCATCGCGGCACCGGCAGCCGAAAGCAGTATCGTCGCCATAATCAGGCTCCTTCAGGAAAGTTGAACCGCGCCACGATGCGGCGCCGCCAGGGAAGGGACAGCGGGCTTTCGATCACCCCATGCCCGCTATAGGCGTGGATGAAAGTCGCCCCCGCCTCTGCGCCGCCCATTCGCGCTGAAATGCCCAGATGCTTGGCGACCGAACCGTCGCGCATCCGAAACAATAATACCTCGCCCGGCGCCTGTGGCACCCGGCCGTCCAGCGGTACCAGATGCCGCTGCGCGCCCGCCCAAAGCGCTTCCTCATGCGCGGGTTCGGACCAATCGGGCGTATAGGCCGGCATCAATTCAGGCTCTTGGCCGTAAAGCGTGCGCCAGACCCCGCGCAACAGGCCCAGACAATCTGTCCCGGCCCCTTGCACCGAGGCCTGGTGCTGATAGGGCGTGCCCAACCAGCCCCGCGCAATCAGCACCGCCTGCACGCCCGTCATCGAAACAGGCTCCCACCGTCATTCGCGCCGCTTGAAACCGGATAAGACATCAGCCAATCCTCGCCAGGAACATGAGGAAATCCGCGAAAGTTATTGAAGTTATTGAACTTCAATCGGCAGGTGTCAGCGCGACGGTCGCACCCCGCCTCGATCCGCAGCATATCGCCCGGCACCACCTCAGCCGCCAGCGCCTGCCACAACTCCACTTCGCGCGCACCAACCCCTTGCAGACGGTCGTTCTTCACAACCCCCGCCAGCCCCGCCGCCGCGCCGCTCAGCACCGTCAGCCGGCCCTTTTCAAACCAGCGGTCGTCAAACCCCGGCATATCGGCAAAGCGAAACACCCGCGCGCCCTCCACCACCTCCACTGCCCGCTCAGACACATAGCCCGGCGCCGCCAGATTGAACCGACACTGACGATCCGCCAGGACCGCCGAACATCGCGGGTGAAAGATCCGCCCCTGCGCGCGGCCCAACGCCTCGGTCAGCCCGCGCAACTCGGCGCTGAACGCCCCTTCACCGCGTGTGATCTCACCCAGTTGCCCGCGAAACTGCAGCGCGCGCTGGCTCACATCGGCCCAGTTCACCAGCCAGGACCGCACCTCTGCCGCGTCATAGCGCCCGGCCAGAATATCCGCCTCGGTCATCGCGGCGCTCGACAGCGCGCCATAAGCCTCGGTGTTGTCCACGGCCAGGCCCGTGGCCTGCGACAATGCCTTTGCCGTCATCCCGCTGTCAGGATCAAAACTGATCCCGTCAAATGCCAACGCCCGGTCGTGGTCAGTAAAGCCCAAGACCACGCCGTCAGCCCGTGTAACCGCCCAGGCACGGCAAACCGTGGTTGCGCCGCTGGCCAGATGCGCCTTCAATGCCTCTGAGTATGCCATCAGATCCGCACCTCCAGCACCGGCACCTGCGGCAAATGACCCGCCTGAAACGAGGCCACCGAAACCTGAATCCGGTCGGTATCAAACCGCACCGGCACGTCGAACTCGAACCCCGCGGTGACCCGCGCGCCCTCGCCTGGCGCCATCTCGAACGTCACCACCCCGGTGCCGTGATCAACCGTGAAATGCACCGCCTCTGACTGATGGTCGCCCAAAATCCCTACTTTCACCGTCCCGGCGACCGGCTTTGTGATGGTCCGCGAATAGCTTTCGCTGCCCGACACATAGGTCTTGACCAGTTGAAAACTGCACGTCGCGCCATCGCCCATGCCGATCACCTGATCCTCATAGCTGACCCCCCGCGACGAGGGGCACGACTTGTAATCCGCCCAATCCTTCCAGCGAAACCCGTGCAGCTGCCCGGCCCGTGCCTCAAAAAACGCGATCAGCGCCTCAACGTCGTCCAGGCTTCGCAACCCCACCCCCGCATCATAGTGCCGGCGTGAATGGGCCCAGGGGCTGTTGCGCTCCTCAAATCCGTTGGTCAGCGTCACGATCTCGGTGCGCCGCTCTGGCCCCCCGACAGACCCGAAGCTCAGATTCGCCGGAAAGCGTATCTCGTGAAATGCCATGGCTTTCTCCTCAACGGTTGCGTTCGCCGCGCGCCAGCGCCCGGCTGACCTGCGCGGCAATCTGGCTTTGACTGCGGGCAAAACCGGCGACGTCGGGGGTGGTCACATTCATCACCACATTCACGGCCCGTCCGCCGCCCGCCGCCTGCACCCCCAGCCGCCCATCGGCGCCCCGGGCCAATGGCATGATCGCCTCTGGCCCCGCCTCTCCCATCAGCCCGCGCCCGCTGCGCATCGCAAAAGAGGTGGGCTGCGCCACCACCCCCCCCTTGGCAAAGGCCGTGACGCGGCCTTGCGTAAACGCGCCGCCCTGCTCGAACGGAAAAAGCCCGCTCAACATGCTGTTCATCCCGCCCGCAATCGCGCCGCCCAAGGCGTTCTGAACGGGCCGCATCGCCACCGCATAAACGCTGTCAGCCATCGTCTGTGCGACGCCCCGCAACGCATCCGACAGCTTTGCCCCGTCAAAGATCAGCCCGTCAAAGGCGTTCCGCAGCCCGCGCCCAATGCTGTTGGTCAGCAAACCCACCTCACGGCCGGTAAAGGTCATACTGTCCCGCATCCGGCCCAGTTCGGCATTAAAGGCCCCCGCCATTGCCTCGGCCCCGCCCAATGACTTTTCCAGCGCTGCCGCCTGCTGGCCCAACCCGTCCAGCCCGTCCACCTCGATCATCGCCCAATCCTTTCATCGCCCGGCCCTGTCCACCGGGGCGCCATTCACCTGATCCGGCCATTTCGCCGCCAGCTCATCCAACCGCGCCCGGGTCAACGGCGCCGCCCCGCCGCCATCGCCCAGCATCAAGGCCAGCTCTGCCGGGGTCAGCCGCCAGAACGCACCCGGCGACAGCCCCAGCCCCCGCAGCCCCACCCGCAGCAGGCCCGGCCAGTCAAACCCACCGGCCCCGCTCATTTTCCGGCCGGCACCGTGAAGGCCCGCGCCAATAGCTCTGCCGCGATTCGTGCTGCACCAACCGGCCCGCCACCAATTTCAACCGTGCGCAGATCGGCGCCGGTGCCTTCCCAGCCGCCGCCGCGCAACCCCGCCACCAGCAGCGCCAGCACATCGCGCGTTGAAAACCGCCCCGCCTCGAACCGCGTCACCAGATCAATCAGCGTCTCCGCCTCCAGTTCCGCCTCCAGTTCGGCCAAGGCCCCCAGCGTCAGCTTGGCCACATGGCGTTTGCCATCCAGCCAGACCGCCACCTCACCTGCCCAGGGGTTTGCCATCACAGCACCGTAAAGGTCAGCGCCCCCGCCGATGCCATGCTCAGCTCATAGGTCGCCTCGCCGTTATGGCTGCCCGCATATTCAATCGAGGTAATCATGAACGGCCCCTGCACGATGCCGAAATCAGGGATGATCACCTGAAAATCCGGCACCTCACCGTCAAAGAAAATCTGCCGGGCCCGTTCGTCCGTCGCGGCGTCCTTGAACACCCCCGACCCCGACATCGCCGCCGAGCGCACACCCGCCCCGCCCAGCAATTCGCGCCAGCCGCCCTGGCTTTCAAGACTGGTCACATCAACAGTTTCCGCGTTAAAGCTGATCCGCGAGGCACGCAGCCCCGCGATGGTTTCAAACTGCCCGCCCCCATTCAGGTCAAGCTTGATCAGCAGGTCCTTGCCGTTCTGCGCCGCCATGGCTTTATCTCCGATACATGAAAAAAGGCCCGCCGCCCGCGCGGCGCATGGCCAGAAATTTCGTCTTGCGTCGTTACGCCTCGACCCGCGCGCGAAACGTCAGGTCAATCCGGCGCTTCTCGCCCGCAGCGACGCGCCGCGCTTTGGCCCGCAGGAACCACAGCCCTACCAGCCGCCCGCGCGCCAATATCAGCGTGGCATCCACCAACTGATCAGACACCGCCGCCGCCACCGCCTTGGCCGCCTGAAACCCCGCCGCATCGGTCACGACCGACACCACAAAGTCATGTTCCGCCCCGTCCCCGGTCACATCCGAGGCGTCGCGCACATCTTCCGGCCCAAGGCTCACATAGGTGCCCGTCACCAAACCGGGCGGCACCGCGTCATGGATCGCATCGCCCACCAGCGCCTCCAGCACGCTTGACCCGCGCAGGCGCTGATAGACCGCCGCCTGCAAGGCCGCACCAATGGCGTAGCTCATGCCACCACCTCCTCATGGGTAAAGCAGGTCAGGTAGTGCCCGCCCGCATCATCCTCCGCGACGGCAAGAATGCGAAACAGCCGCCCACCATCGCGAAAACGTTGCTCGGGCCGGGGCCTCTGGACAGACCCCACCGGGGCCGCACGCACCCTGATCCGGTAAGGAACCAGCGCCAGCGTCACCATTTCACCGGCGCGTTCGCGCCCCGATCCCGCCACCACCTCTGCCCAAAGACTGCCAAGCGCCGCCCAGACCAGCACATACCCGCCTGATCCATCCGGCGCGCGCGCGGCCCCTTCCAGCACCAGCTTGCGGGTCAAACGCGGCGCCTTCATACCAGGCCACCCGCAGAAGGCCGGCCCCCCAGCACCCGCACCGTGCGCCAGCGCTCAATCAGCGCCATCACGCCAAAGGGCATCGCGTCGCCGCCGCGCGCGCCCTCGTGGCGCAGCTCATAATATTGCGCGGCCAGCAAAAACACCGCCTGCGCCAGATCGGCCGGCAGGTCAGACCAGGCCGGGCCAAACCCCGCCGTAAACGCAATCTCAACCACGCCGCCCGTGGGTATTCCCGGCAGCATCCCCACCGCCGTGATCCGCGGGCGGCCAAGGTCGCGCACCAGCCGGTAACGCGCCGGGGAAACCACCGCAGCCACCCCCGCCTGGTCCCGCACCCGTATCAGGCTGACCGCGCTGACCGGGGCCACCGGCAAGGGCTGCGCCTCACCACGCCACGCCTCCAGCGTCAGCAGATAGTCGCGCGCCAACAGCACCTTCGCCGTGCGCCCCTCAATTGCCGCCATTGCCGCGCGCAGATACGCCTCCAACGCGGCATCTTCGGCGCCCAAATCGGCGAAGCCGGTGCCCAGCCGCATATGGTCGCGGAACTCGGCCACCGGCAGGGCCGCCGCGGGCACCACCGTTTCTTCGATCAGCATCATGGGAAATCTCCGAAATACCTGGCCCCCAACGGGGCATTGGGCGCAGGCCGCACCCGCCATCGCTCGGACGGAGGGAGCAGCTAGACGACAGCGAAGCCACGGCCCGCGCCCGCCCGAAACCGGGGGTCACCCCCCGGCCCGATCCGCGCCCCTTACGAGGTGGCGAATTTCAGCAGCTTGATCGCCGCAAAGTCGCTGACATCACCGCCCACACGTTTCGAGGCATAGAACAGCACATGCGGCTTGGCCGAGAACGGGTCGCGCAGTACCCGCAGATCCGGGCGTTCGGCAATGGTGTAGCCGTTCTTGAAATCGCCAAAGGCCAGCGCATAGCTGCCCGAAAGGATATCGGGCATGTCCTCGGCAATCAGCACCGGATAGCCCATCAGGCGCGCAGGCTCGCCCGCCTGCAAACCGTCGGACCACAGAAAGCGGCCATCCGCGTCTTTCATCTTGCGCACCGCACCCGCGGTTTTCGAGTTCATGACAAAGCTCGCATTGGCGCGGTATTCCGCATCCAGCGCATAGACCAGATCGACAATCGCATCCGAGGCGTTGGTGGTCGCAAAGTCGCCGTCATTGCCGGTGGCGACATAGCCAAGCTTGCCCCAGCTCCAGGCGTTTTCGTCAACCGTGGTGTGGGTCAAGAAGCCGGTCGGCTTGTCCACCCCGTCGCCCGCCACGAACGCCGCCGCTTCGGCGCGCGCAAACTTGTCAGCGATCCGGTTCGCCAGCCAGCCCTCAATATCAAAGGCGCTGTCATCCAGCAGCCTCTGGCTGGCCTTCGGCATTGCTGAAAGTTCGTGCAGCGGGATGCTGATCCGGTCAATCTGCGGCGTGCCGGTCTCGGTCAGCGACGCCGTTTCCGTGGCCCAGCCCGATCCCATTTCCGAATGATCCACCAGCACATCAAACGAGGTTGCCTCGACATTCACCACATTGGCAATCTGCCGGATCGAGGCGGTGGCCTTCAACACCCCCCGGATCGTCTCGGATGTCATCGGGTCGACCAGATAGCCGCCCTCGGCTGACACTTGGGTGTTCAGCGCCTTGCCCTCCATCACAAGGCCCCGCAGCGCGTCATCATCACCCGAGCGCAGATAGGCGCCAAAGGCTTTCAGGTGCGGTGCTTCCTCGTTGGCAGCGGCGGAAAGGGCGGGACGCCCGGCATAGGTATTCTTGCGATCCAGCATGGTCAGTCGCTCTTCCTGTTGTTTCAACGTCAGTTTCACTTCGTTCTGAAAGCCTTTGACTTCATTCAGAAACCCGGCCAGCGCGGTTTTCACCTCAGCCGCCGGTGTCGGGCCGTCAGACATACCCGTCCCGGCCCGAGCCTTGCTCTCGGTCTTCATCGTCACTCCACCTGTTTCAAAAGGGTTGAGGGTGCGCCGGCCTAACGGTCGGCCAGCATCCGCGCCGCAGTGTCCAGCACCGCGGCCAGCTCGCGCCAGTCCTCCGCCTCGGGCACATCGCCCTTGGCGGCAACCCGCGCTTGCCTCAGCATCGGGAAAGTGACCAAAGACACCTCCCAAAGCTCCAGTTCCGCAAGAAGCCTTTGGCCTTTTGCGTCCTTCTCGGCGGCAATCGTGCGGTAGCCGATCGACAACCCGTCAATCGCCCCCGCCCCGATCAGCGCCGCCGCCTCACGGGCGCGCACCACGTCCAAAAGCAACCGCCCCTTGACGAACAGCCCGCGCTCATCCTCCCGGATCTCGTCCCAGACACCGATGGGCTGCGCCGGGTCATGCTGCCACAGCATCTTGACCGAGCCGCCCTTGTCAGCCAGCCGCTTCAGGCTGCGCGCATAGGCCCCCTTTTGCACGATGTCGCCGCCCTGATCGGCAAGGCCAAAAAGGCTCGCATAGCCCGAAATCACCGCACCATCGGCAACCGCGACCGGGCCTTCCTGTCGGCAGAACTTCAACTCCAGCCCGTAATCGTTTGTCATCATGGACATTTCCTCATCTTGGGCCATATTCCAAAACCCCCTGAACCGCTTGCGTCAGGATCACGGCCACAACCCCGTAAACCGTCATCCACAGCCGTTTTTCCAACCCGATAATCATCGCCTCAATCCGCTCCAGACGCTTTTCCACCTGCCCAAACTGCAAGGCCATGATCCGTTCCGTCGCATCAAAGCGCTGCTCATGGTATTCAAACGGCTCTTTCAAATAGCGCGACCCGCCCTCGGCCATCGCCTCACACCCCGGCCAAAGGCGGCAGGCCCAACAGCGCCCGCTTTTCCGGGTCCGTCAGAAACGAGGCCTCACCGACCCGTTTCCACTGCTGGTCGCGTTCGCCCGACAGCGCCGCGATCTGGTCCAGATCGGGCCGCAACTCGACCACCTCGCCCAGGTGCGTTGACAGCCACCACCCCACGGCCGCCGCCACCCGCGTCGCCAACGGCAGCACCGTCAGCCGGTAAAACGCCCGATGCGCTTCTTGATAGTTGGCGTAGGTCGCATCGCCGGGAATACCCAGCAGCATCGGCGGCACACCAAACGCCACCGCAATTTCGCGCGACGCGGCCTGCTTGGTGGCGTGAAACTCCATATCCGAGGGGCTGAACCCCATCGGCTTCCAGTCCAGCCCCCCTTCCAGCAACATCGGCCGCCCGGCATTGCGCGCGCCCTGATGGTGCATCTCCATCTCGTTGACCAGCCGGTCATATTGGTCCGGGCTCAGCGCGCCCTGCCCGTCACTGCCCTTGTAGACAATCGCCCCCGAAGGCCGCGCGGCATTGTCCAACAGCGCTTTCGACCAGGCGCTGGCGCTGTTGTGCACATCAATCGCCGTCGCCGCCGCCTGCATCGGGCTTAACCCGTAGTGGTCATCTTGCGGGTGAAACGCCTTGATATGGCAGATCGGATCCGGCTCGCCGCTCATGTCAAAGCGGTGCTTGCGCCCCCCCACGGTATAATCATAGGCCACCGGCCAGCCATCCGCCCCCGGCACGATGCTGATCCGGTCGGCGCGCAGCACATGCAATTCGCGCGGCAATCCCGGCCCCGGCGCCACCGCCTCCAGATAGCCGTTGCCCGATAGCAGCATCTGCCCGTAAAGCGCCTCGAACAGCTCTGCGCGCCCCTGCCCGGCGTTCGGGCGGCGCATCAATTCCGTCACCGGATGCACCTCATAGCGCCGCTCGCGGTCCTGACACACCAACGGCAACGCCGCCGCCGCCTCGGCAATCAGCTTGACGCAGCGAAACCCGATCGGGTTGCCGGTAAAGCCGTTGCGCGTCAGGCTGACCGTGTCGCGCGCGCTCCACACGACCCGCCCCGACCCGGCCGCCATCGCCACCACCCGCCCCGTTGCCGAGGCCTTTCGTTCCGGCGCAACCGCCTGCGCCTCACCGCGTCGAAAAAACTGCATCACCATCGCGTTCTCCTCACTGCCAGACCGCCCGACCGGGCGCTGCAAAACGAAAGGGCCGGGAAAACCCCAGCCCTCGCGCCCTTGTTTCATGTTGCGAATATCCGCGCCCTAAAGCCCGCGCACCTGCGGCCGCCGGAACTTTCCGGCAGGCTCCAGGATCAGCTCGCTCAGCGCCCAAACCAGCGCATCCAGCCGGTCCGGGCTGCCGCGCCCCTGATAGCCCTGCACCGTCATCCGGCACATCTGGTCCTCCAGCGTGCCAAGACCGCGAAGGTGTTTGACCCGGCCCTGCTCGTAAAGCGCGGCAACCGGTTCTGCCCGCAGCCCCTTGCCGCGCCCCGCCCGCAAGGCACGAAACGGCACCAGCGGGTCCACCTGCCGGATCACACTTTCCACCAGATCGCCGCCCTGGTTCACCTCGGCAACCAGCCGTTCGGCACCGTGACGCTCCATCGCCGCCACCGCCGCGCGCGCCCATTCCAACGGGCTCGCCCCCTGAACCGAGGCATCCTCCAGCACATAGGCCCGCCAGTCCTGCGGATCACCCCGCATCACCGCGCCCACCACCACAATCCCGCATTCGTCCGAACCCGAATGCCCCGTCACCGCCGGATCAACCGCAACCACGATCCGGTCCAGATCTGGGGCCGCCTCCACCCGGCAGTCTTCGATTGTGGCGGTGCTCCACAGCGCCCCTTCGGTATCCTCCAGAAGGATCCCGTCCAGTTCCTGCCGCCCGATCCGCGTGCCCGCATAGCGCGCGCGCACCTCATCCAGGAAAGACGCCGCCAGATAGGCCCGGTTTGCTTCGGTCGGGGCGTGGGTCATCACCGTCGAGGGGTTCTTGAGGATCGCTTTCAGCGCCCCCACATTCTTCGGCGTCGTCGTGACCACCTGCTGCGGATGATCCCCCAACCGCAGCGCAAACTGAAGGTTGTCCCAGGCTTCCTCGGCCCGTTTCCACTTGGCCAACTCATCCGCCCAGGCCGCGTCAAACTGCGGCCCGCGCAGCGCCTCGGGGTCATGCGCTGAAAACACCTGCGCCGTCGCCCCGTTCGGCCAGATCAGCCGTTTGCGCCCCGCCTCCCATTCGGGGCGTCTGTCGGCTGGCGTGCAGGCCAGAATTCCGCTGTCACCGAAAACCATCACCTCGCGCACCTGCCCCTCGGTTTCGCCCACCAGCGCCACCCGCCGCGCCCTGCCGGGGTCGAGGGGGCCCGCGCCCTCCACGACGCTGCGCACCCACTCGGCCCCGGCCCGCGTCTTGCCTGCACCGCGCCCGCCCATGATGACCCAGCTTTTCCAGGCCCCCTCTGGCGGCAACTGATGCGGCAGCGCCCAAAACTCGAACATCCACGGCAGGGCCAAAAGCGCGTTGTCGCTCAGCCCTTCCAGAAACGCGTCAACATCCTCCGGCCTCGCGGAGGCAAGCCAGGCGGCGCCCGATCTCGTCTCGCGCCGCGTCGAAGTCGAGGGCATGATCGCGCCCTGCTCCGGCAACCTGTTTGCGGAGTTTTTCAACTCTGGTCCTTTCATCCATTACCATCTGGTAGGCCGCGCGAAGATCCTTGACCGCCTGTGTGGCGGCCTTGACCTCTGTAAACTCACCCTGGCGCACCTTGTTCATCGCCAGCATCAGTTCCTCGGCAACTTCCCGATACAGAACCTCAGTCCCCGATAGCAAATCTACCGTAGGCTCTTCCTCACCCGAGAAAGTCATATTCATCTGCTGCTTTGCCCGCCTCTCATGCCCTGTTCCGCACGAGCGAATTGAAAAAGCGGCTCCGGGTTTCCCCGTGCCGCTTGCCCACTTCTCCTAGCATGTCACAGGTTCTACCCTAAGCTGTTCGCAAAGTCAACAACTAAATTCAAGGTTGTGCTATGAATTCACGAAAAAGCCCGGACATACCGGGCTTTCTCATTTCATTTCAACAGGTTCAGTTCCCCTGCACCGGTGCGGGTGTTTGTCCCTTCTCGGCTTCAATCGCGCGCCATTTGGCAACATTGGCGTTGTGCTGGTCCAATGTCTCGGCAAAGGCATGGCCGCCAGACCCATCCGCCACGAAAAACAGATAAGGCGTCGAGTCGGGGTTCAGCGCCGCCGCGATCGCCGCGCGGCCAGGGTTGGCAATCGGCGTCGGCGGCAGCCCCTCAATCACATAGGTGTTGTAGGGCGTTTTCCCTCTCAGCTCGCTTTGGCGCAGACCCCGGCCCAGCGGCCCCTGCCCCTTGGTCACGCCGTAGATCACCGTCGGGTCGGTTTGCAGCTTCATTCCCTGCTCAAGCCGGTTCACGAACACGCTGGCAACTTGCCGCCGCTCATCGGCCACGCCGGTCTCTTTCTCGACAATCGAGGCCATGATCAGCGCCTCTTCGGGCGTGTCATAGGGTAACCCCTCGGCGCGGCTGGCCCAGGCGTCGTCCAGGATCCGGCCCTGACGCGCGCTCATCTCGGCCAAAAGGGCGTTGCGGTCGGACCCGCGCGCAACCTCGTAAAGATCGGGCGCAAGACTGCCTTCGGGCGGCACCGCAGCCACATTTCCGGTCAGAAAATCGGCACGTTTCAGCGCATCAACCACCTGCCAACTTGTGACCCCCTCCACCAGCGTCACGCGCAGCCGCACGTCGGGCTGTGCTGCGGCGTCGACAAAGTCACCCGGTGCAGCCTCAACCGCCGGGCTGAACTTGATCTTTTCGACATAGCGCCCGGTATCGGGGTCCAGCTCGCGCAAGATCACGTCGGTCGTCGTCACGCCAATGCGGAAATTCACCTCGGTGCCGCAGCTCGAAGGTCCGCCGGCCGTCACCTGCTCTACGATCTCAGCCATCGAGCTGCCCGGCTTTATCAGATATGACCCGAACTTCAGCGCCCCCGACTTGCCCGAATAATCCGCCCCCGCCCGAAAGATATAGCCAGACGTTATCGCCCCTTGCCCCGCCAGATCATCCGACACCGCCGAAAAACTTGCCCCCGGTTTCACCTGCAAGCACACCGCCTGCGTCAGCGGCCCCGGCCCGGTGAACTGCCGCTTGCCCCAGGCGGCCAACCCGCCCAGCGCAATCAACAGCACAATCAGGATGGTCAGGAAATTAGAGACGATATGGCGCCACATCAGTCCTTCACCTTGCCCAGCACAAGGCTGGCATTGGTACCGCCAAAGCCAAAGCTGTTTGACAGCGCCACGTCAATCTTGCGTTTGCGCGCGACATTGGGCGCCAGATCCAGCACCGCATCCGCCGCAGGGTCATCCAGATTCAGCGTCGGCGGCGCGATCTGATCGCGGATCGCCAGCACGCAGAAAATCGCCTCGACCGCCCCCGCAGCCCCCAGCAGATGCCCTATCGACGATTTCGTTGATGACATCGTCGCCGTGGCCGCTGCCGGCCCCATCAGCCGCTCGACTGCCGCCAATTCAATCGTGTCGGCCATCGTCGAGGTGCCATGCGCGTTGATGTAATCAATATCGCCCGGCGCCACCCCGGCCCGTGCCAGCGCCGCTTTCATGCTGCGAAAACCGCCGTCGCCATCTTCGGCCGGGGCGGTGATGTGATACGCATCGCCAGACAGGCCATAGCCCAGCACCTCGGCATAGATCTTGGCGCCGCGCGCTTTGGCGTGTTCATATTCTTCCAGCACGACCACGCCCGCACCTTCGCCCATGACAAACCCGTCACGGTCCGCATCATAAGGCCGGCTGGCAGCCGTGGGGTTATCGGCGCGCTTGGTCGACAGCGCCTTGCAGGCGTTGAACCCGGCAATCCCAATCTCTGAAATCGGGCTTTCCGCCCCGCCTGCCAGCATCACATCGGCATCCCCCCACTGGATCAGCCGGGCGGCATCGCCAATGGCATGGGCCCCCGTGGAACAGGCCGTCACCACCGCATGGTTCGGCCCCTTGAAGCCGAACCGAATGGACACCTGCCCCGAAATCAGATTGATCAGCGCCCCCGGAATAAAGAAGGGCGACACCCGCTTTGGCCCTTTTTCCTTGATCAGCACCGCCGTGTCGGCAATCGTGCTAAGCCCGCCAATCCCCGACCCGATCATCACCCCGGTGCGGCAGCGCGCCTCTTCGTCCTCGGGCTCCCAGCCCGAATCCTTCACCGCCTGCACCGCAGCCGTCATCCCGTAAAGGATGAAATCATCGACCTTGCGCCGGTCCTTTGGTGCCATCCAGTCATCAGCATTGAACGTGCCGTCCGAGCCGTCACCGAGCGGAATTTCGCAGGCGTATTTCGTCACCACATTGCTGGCGTCAAACCGCGTAATCGGGCCCGCGCCCGATTGCCCGGCCAATAGCCGGGACCAGGTCTCCTCAACCCCGCACGCCAGCGGCGTGACCATCCCCAACCCCGTGATAACGACCCGACGCATGTCGTACCTCTCTTTTTGACCTATCCGGCCGTTGATACAGACAGATTTCGCCCGGCGCAACGGCTCCGCGACGCGCTGCGCGCAGTCTGGCCATCACGGGCGCTACCCCAACTGGGTGATCTGCGCAGCGGGACAGACCCTTTGGGCAATCTCGCACAGATGCCGATGATGGGTCAGATAGATCACCTGCCCCACGGTCGCCATTTGCGCCAACAGCGCAAACGCCTCGGCCGAGCGATCATCGTCAAAGGTTTCCATGATGTCATCGGCAATGAACGGCACCGGGCGGCGCGTTTCTGCCAGCGTGTGATACCCCGCCACCCGCAGTGCCAGATATAGCTGAAACCGCGTGCCCTTTGACAGATCCGGTGCCGGTTTTGCGCTGCCGTCTGCCGCCATCGCCAGCAGCACCTCGCGGTCCTTGTCGGGCTGTGCGGCCAGCCCGCTATAGGCGCCCCGGCTGATCAGCGCGAACGCCTCCGAGGCGCGCTGCATCATCGCGCTGCGGTGGCTGTCGCGGTAATCGCTTAGCGCGTGGTCCACGGCAAGGATGCCCAGACGCCGCCGCAGATGCGCTGACGCCTGCTCGGATATCTCCAGCAGCACGGTTTCGCGGGCCTCATCCAGCCGCGCCGCGGCATCATCCCCCCCCACCGCCGAAAGCTGCCTGCGCGCTTCGGAAAGGGCCGCAAAGGCGGTCTGCGCCGCCTCGGTCAGCTCTTGCGCGCGTGCCTCATACTGCGCCAGATCGGCCTCAAGCCGCATCCGGTCAATCGCCTCCAGACGTGCCAGCGCCCCGGCCAGATCAGCGGCAGCCAATGCCTCGCAGATTTCATCCTCTGCGCTGATACGCGCGGCAGTCAGCCTTTGGCGCCGGGCGCAGGCGGTAAGGGCCTCGCGCAGGTCCGTCACGTCAGACGCATCAAAAAACCGCATCATTTCAAACAACTGCGCGTCGATCTTAAGGCGCTCTTGCGCCAGATCTTCGGCCCGGCGCGTCGCCGCCTGATGGTCGGCCAAAGCCGTGGCACGGGCGCGTTCCACCTCATCGGCGCGGGTCAGCCGGGCGGTGACATCCGCCCAAAGCGCAGCCCCCTCGGCCATGCCCAGCACCTGCCCCAGCCGGGCAACCGCCGCCTCGAACGCCACCCGGTTGGCGCGCATCTTGGCAATCCGGTCATTCAGTGCAGCATGGGTGGCGGCCGCGCGTTCCAACGCCTCGGCCCCGTCCAAAAGCGCGCGCATCACATCAGGCTCAGGGGCGGCGCCCCCTTCCATAAGCCAGCTATCCGCCGCCAACCCTGCCCATTCCTGCGCCCATCGGTCGGCCTCGGCCTCTGCTGCGGCCAGCGCGGCCTGACGGCGCTGATGCACCGCGCGGGCCTGTGCGGCAGTGGCGTGCAGCGCGCCCAGACGGGTGCTGGCGTCGCTTTGCGCCTGCGCCTCAGCCATCAGCGTATCATAGGGCAGGTCCGGGTCGGCATCAGCCCCCGCCCCGGCCAACGCCGCCACCAGCGCCGCACGGGCCGCAGATACCGCAGCCTCGGCGGCGGTTTCCTCGGCACGCGCGCGCGCCACCTGCGCCGCAGCTTCCAACGCCGCATCGCGCAGGCCCAGCCAATGGCGCAGCGCTTCGGCACTCTGGTCAGGGTCCAGCTTGTCCGACAGCGCCGCGATGCCGGCCTGCAACGCCCTGACGGCCGCTGATTGCGAACCCTGTGCCGCCACCTGTGCCGCCTCCGCCCCGGTTAGATCAGCGCGCAGCACCGCCAACGCCTCTTGCGCCTGCGCATCGCGCGCAACCTCGGCCCCCTGCGCCGCCCATGCCGCACCCATCCGGTCATCGTGGCGCAAGGCGGCCTCGAACGCGTCCGCGCTGCCCGCGTCCAACCGCGCGCGATGCGCCGCCCAGGCCGCTTCGCGCTGACTGCGCACGGCCGCCGCAGTAGCGGCATCCACCGGCCCCCCCCCGACGCCCTGTGCTGCAAGCCCCGCCTCGGCCCGCGCAATCTGGGCTTGCAGGCGCGCGACCTCGGCCTCGGCGGCAGCCCTTGCCTGATTGGCGGACGCAATGGCCGCCTGCCAGCCGTCGATCTGGCGCAACAGCGGCGGTGCCATCGCGGTCAGATCCTCAACACCCCCGCGCCACGGCGCAAGCGCGGCCAGTTTCGGGGCCAGCGTCTCCTCCGCCAAGGCGCGTTGGCGGCGGGCGTGGCGCAAGGCACCGCCGGGGTCTTGCGCGCGCAGGGAAGCCAGCAATACCGCCAGCGCCTCGGCCCGCAGGGGGGCGCCCCCCGCATCCGCCAACAGCGCCGCCGCCTCGGTCGCCGCGGTCTCGGCCTCGGTCGCCTCGGTATGCGCCGCCTGACGCCGCGCCTCTACGCCCGAGCGTGTTTCAATCAGCGCCCGCAGCCCCGCCACGGTGCGCGCCAGCAGGCGCAGCGCCGCCGGGTCGGCCCCCGGCTGACCCAACGCCAACAGCAACGCCGCAATCTGCTGCGCGGCAGAGGTGGCCTCTTCTTCGCGGTGCGGCAGATCCTTGACCGCCTCGTCATGCGCCGATTTCAGATCCGTCGCGGCGGCAATTTCTTCGCGCGCGGCCAGCACGTCAGGGTCGGGGCAAAGCGCCGCCAACTGCCGCTCCAATGCGGTAATCCGGGCGGCAGTTTCCTCTTGCCGGGCGCGGGTGGCGGCCTGCGCCTGCGCAAGGTCGGGCAGCAGCGCGGCCCAATCCCCGGGCGGTTCTGGCAGGGCCGACAGGGGCGCAAGATCTGCGCCAAGGCGCAACCAGCGCGCGTAGATCGGCAGCGCCGCTTGCAACTGGCGTTGCGCGGCCAGCGCCACCTGCGTCTCGCTCAGCCTTGCCTGAACCGCCGCCCATTCCTCATGGGCCTGCGCCTCTTGCGCGGTCAGTCTGGCGTAATCGGCGGCCTGAGTGTCGATCTCGCGCTTGCGCGCCTCAAGCGCGTCCAGCCGCGCCTTGAGGCTGTTCAGCGCGGTATTTTGCGCGCGGGGCCGAAAAAAGGCGTCCGCCTCGCGGCGCAAGGTCTCAAGCCCTTTGCCAAGGCCGGTCAGCCCGGCGCTGGCGGAAAACAACAGCTGCCCCAGATCACCCTGACTGGCCAGAATACTGTTGCCGCCCGCCTCGATCGTGTCATCATCCAGCGAAAACATCGCCCGGTAGCCGGCAAGGTCGATCCCACCCAGACCCGCGCCCAAAACCGCCTCGGGCAAGGCCGCGCCGCCAGCATCCAAAAGGGTAGCGCCCCGGCCCTTGATCCGAACCACCTCTTGCATCTGGCCGCCGATGTCCAACCGCGCACCGACACGCATCGCGGACTGATGCAAAAAGCGGTAGGGGCTTTTGTCAGGGATGCCGAACAACAAATCCAGCCATGCCGCCAGCGTGGTGGATTTTCCCGCCTCATTCGGCCCGTAAAGAATGTGCAGATCCGGTGCGCCGGGTTTGGGCGGCGCAAAGGCAAGGCTGCGGTCGGTGAATTTGCCGTAGCGGGTCAGGTCCAGCCGTTCAAGCCGCATCAGCCGTCCCCCTCGGGGGCGGCGGCCAGCACGGCCAGCACTTCGGCGGCACCCTCGCGCATCAGACGGGCGCGGGTTTCGGCCTGTGCGGCCTCATCCTCGCCCCAGATCGGGCGCAACGGGCGCGGCAGCGCACGCAAAAGGGCGGTCAACTCGGCCTCGGCGGCGGCGGCAAGGGCAGGGCTGGTCAGCGTGGCGGGCATCTGATCGGCCAGATCGGCCAGCGGCCCCGCCCCGGCCGCACCCTGCCCGGCGGTGCTGGCGTTTTCCAACTTGTCGATCCACACACCGTCCAGCGCCTCGGCGGCCAAGCGGGCCTCTTCTTGCAACAGGTCCAGATCGCGCAGCACCCGCCACGACAGCGCGCTTGGCCCGGTCAGGACCGGGCGCAACACCAGATGTTCGGCCCCATGGTCACGGCGCGCGCGGGCCAGCGCCCTGCCGATAGCGGCAACCAGATCGGCCCAATCGGTCAGCCCGTCCAGCGGCACCGGCACCCGTTCAAACTGGGCCAGACCGGTCGCGCGGGTCTCAAGCGTGATGGCGCCGTCATCGGCCACCGTCACCAGCGTGACCGACTTTTCCCCCGCCTCGCCAATATCGCGCCCCTGCGGCATGCCCGGCATGACCACGGTGGCCGCCCCGATATATTCGGCGCGGCCATGCACATGCCCCAGCGCCCAATAGTCGTAACCGCTGGCATTCAGATCCGCCAAGGCGCACGGCGCGTAGGGGTCATGCCCCGGCGCCCCGGCAAGGCTGGTGTGCAGCATCCCGATGTTGACCGTATCGGCCAGCGGCGCGGGAAAGCGGCCCAGCAGGCTTTCGGGGGCCTGCGGCTTGGCAAAGCTGATCCCATGCACCGCGACCGGGCGCCCCCCGGTTTCAATCAGATGGGTTTCCGCCTTTGGCCCGAACAGCGTGACCGAGGGCGGCAAAACCAGTTCGCGGGTAATTTTCGACAGCGCATCATGGTTGCCCCGGATGATGAAGGCGCGCACCCCGCCCGCCTCCAGCCGCTGCAACTGCTGCCCCAAAAACCGTGCGGTCTTCATCGAGGTCTGCTGCCCGTCATAAAGATCGCCCGCGATCAAGAGCGCATCCACCGCCTCGGCCAGACACAGATCAATGATCCGCACAAACGCCGCCCGCGTCGCCGTGCCGATCAGATCCGACAGTGCCGGGTCGCGCAGCGCAAGCGAGCGCAGCGGCGAATCCAGATGAATATCAGCAGTGTGGATGAACCGAAAAGCCAAACCTTGTCCTTGCCTTGGGCTGCGCGCCCGACCTTCGCCAGCCACGCGGGCAATGTCAAAGCCATTCGTGGCATCATACGCGCATCCTCGCGCCTCAGAGGGCGCCGGTCATTCAGCCGCCGAAAAAATGCCCGGACCCGCGCCGGGACCCCGCCACACCCCGGGTAGCGCCTTGAAAACACACGCTCCCCTTGGCCAACAGATAATTTTTCAAACATCGCGCATCGGCCGGGGACAGACAGAATGCAAAACGGCACCCTACCAAGGGTGCCGTTTTCAAATCATCCGATTCCAAAAGGATCAGACGGCTTCGGTGATGAACTTCACCGCATCGCCAAAGGTCTGGATCGTTTCGGCGGCATCATCCGGGATCTCGATCCCGAACTCTTCTTCGAAAGCCATGACCAGCTCTACGGTGTCAAGGCTATCTGCGCCCAGATCGTCAATGAAAGACGCGGTCGGGGTGACCTTGTCTTCTTCAACGCCCAGATGCTCGACGACGATCTTTTTAACACGATCAGCGATGTCGCTCATGTTCATTCCTCAAAATCAAAGGGTAAGCGCGCACTCACGCCTCGCCCAGTCACGTCCTTGCTCGTTCCGAGCGGCTCACGCGCCTCGCTTGCGCAAGGCAGCCGGCAGACGGGTTATCCCCGGCCAGTCATCGCCGCCTATAGCACAGTCACATGCCATGGCAAGCCGTTTTGAACACCCAAACACCGGCAATCAGATCATCGCCATGCCACCATTGACATGCAAGGTGGCCCCGGTGACATACCCCGCCTCAAGGCTTGACAGGTATAAGACGGCGGCAGCAATCTCGGCGGGGTTGCCCATGCGCCCGGCAGGTATCTGCGTTAAAATCTTGCCCTTTTGCTCATCATTCAGCTTGTCGGTCATCGCCGTGGCGATAAATCCGGGCGCCACACAGTTCACCGTGATTCCCCGGCTCGCAACCTCTTGCGCCAGGCTTTTCGACATGCCCACCAACCCCGCCTTCGCCGCGGCATAATTTCCTTGACCGGGGTTGCCGGTGGCACCCACGACAGAGGTGATATTCACGATCCGCCCCCAGCGCGCCTTCATCATGCCGCGCAAAACCCCGCGCATCAGCCGAAAGCCAGAGGTCAGGTTGACCTCAAGCACCTGCTGCCATTCCTCGTCCGACATGCGCATGAACAGATTGTCGCGGGTGATCCCGGCATTGTTGACCAAAATATCCACCGCGCCCATCGCCTCCAGGGCCGCTTTCGGCAGCGCCTCGACCGAGGCCGGGTCAGCCAGGTTTGCCACCACCACATGCGCCCGCGCGCCAAGGCTTTCGGCCAGCGCACGCAGCGGCGCCTCGCGCGTGCCCGACAGCGCCACATTGGCCCCCGCCGCATGGAGCGCGCGCGCAATCTCGCCGCCGATCCCCCCCGAAGCGCCCGTCACCAGCGCCGATTTTCCTGTCAGATCAAACATGTCACCCTCGCTCGCAAACCAATTGATGGCCTTTTACCAGCCCGTCCCGCCCCATACCACCCATGCATAGGGCTTGACCCATCCTACAGCTTTTTTTTGGCCCAAATACTCATCTTGACCCCACCACAGCGCTACGGCCGGGCCCTTAGGCCGTTGCGGCCAACACATCCTGCGGCGTGCCCACAGCGCGGCATTCGGCCTCCTTGGCTATCCGCCGGATCATCCCCGACAAAGCCTTTCCTGCGCCGATTTCCCAAAACGTATCCACCCCCTGCGCTACCATCCACAGAACCGATTCCCGCCAGCGCACCGACCCTGTGACCTGCTCGACCAAAAGGGCACGGATCAGGTCGGGGTCGCTGACCGCCTCGGCGCGCACATTGGCCACCAGCGGCACCGTCGGCGCAAGAATTGCCACCTCGGCCAGGGCTGCGGCCATGGCATCGGCGGCGGGTTGCATCAGCGCGCAATGGAACGGCGCCGATACCGGTAGCAGGATTGCGCGCTTGGCCCCCTTGGCCTTGGCAATCTCCAACGCGCGTTCAACCGCGCCCTTGTGACCGGAAACCACAACCTGCGCGGGGTCATTGTCGTTAGCGGCCTGACAGACCTCGCCCTGCGCTGCCTCAGAGGCCACGGCGGTGGCGGCGTCAAAATCAAGCCCCAGCAGCGCCGCCATCGCCCCCACGCCCACCGGCACCGCCTGCTGCATTGCCGCCCCGCGCAGCCGCAACAGCCGCGCGGTATCGCCAAGGCTCAGCGCGCCCGCCGCGCAAAGTGCGGAATATTCCCCCAGACTGTGCCCCGCCACATAGGCCGCTGCACTGACATCAACCCCCTCGGCGCCAAGCGCGCGCAGCGCCGCGATCGAGGTCGCCATCAGCGCGGGCTGCGCGTTGGCGGTCAGCGTCAGTTCGTCCTGCTCTCCCTCCCAGATCAGGCGCGACAGCTTTTCCCCCAGCGCGTCGTCAACCTCGTCAAAGACGGCTTTGGCGGCGGGGTAAGCCTCGGCCAGCGCGCGGCCCATGCCGATGGTCTGTGCCCCCTGCCCCGGAAATACGAATGCGCGGCTCATGCTGTTTGCTCCTGCTTGTCTTTGGTGTCCCTTCCGCTCTACCTTGCCCGCCACGGTCGCACAACATCCCAGCACCGCCGCCCGGACGCATTTCCCTTGCATCGGCGCGCCCCTCCCCCTATTACCCGCGCATCCTTCCGCATTCACGAAATTGGCGCAGCCTCTCGTGGCGGGACGTGGAAGGTGTGACCCGCCTATGAAGCCCGCCTGAAAATGACAGGAGCATACATGCCACTTTATGAGCATGTGATGATTGCGCGTCAGGATCTTTCCAATGCGCAGGCCGAAGGGCTTATCGAACATTTCTCCACGGTTCTCGCGGACAACGGCGGCAAAGTCGTTGAAAACGAATACTGGGGCGTCAAGACGATGGCCTACAAGATCAACAAGAACCGCAAAGGCCATTACGCCTTTCTGAAAACGGACGCGCCCGCCGCCGCCGTGCAAGAGATGGAGCGTCTGGCCCGTCTGCATGACGATGTGATGCGTGTGCTGACCATCAAGGTCGAGGCCCACGAAGATGGCCCCTCGGTGCAGATGCAAAAGCGTGACGAACGTTCCGAGCGCGGCGAACGCCGTGAACGTCGCTGATCCGGCCGCAGGAAAGGACATAAACCATGGCGAACAAACCGTTTTTCCGCCGTCGCAAGGTCTGCCCGTTCTCGGGCGACAACGCGCCGAAGATCGACTACAAGGACACGCGTCTGCTGCAGCGCTACATTTCTGAGCGCGGCAAGATCGTTCCCGCCCGTATCACCGCCGTCTCGGCAAAAAAGCAGCGTGAATTGGCCCGTGCGATCAAGCGCGCCCGCTTCCTCGCCCTGCTGCCCTATGCGATTAAGTAAGGAGCGACCCAAATGAAAGTCATCCTTCTGGAACGTGTGGCCAAGCTTGGCCAGATGGGCGAAGTCGTCAACGTCAAGGACGGCTACGCGCGCAACTACTTGTTGCCGCAAGCCAAGGCCCTGCGCGCCAATGACGCCAACATCCAATCCTTCGAGACCCGCAAGGTCCAGCTCGAAGCCCGCAACCTCGAAACCCGCAAGGAAGCCGAGGCCGCTGGCGAAAAGCTCGACGGTCAGCAGTTCATCGTGATTCGCTCGGCGTCGGATGCCGGCGCGCTTTACGGTTCGGTCACGCCGCGCGATGCGGCCGACGCCGCCGAAGCTGCCGGGTTCACCGTGGACCGCAAGCAGGTCGTGCTGCAGGCACCGATCAAGGATCTGGGCTTGCATGACGTGTCTGTCGTGCTGCACCCCGAGGTTACCGTGACCATCACCATGAACGTTGCGCGTTCGACCGAAGAGGCCGGACTGCAAGCTTCGGGCAAATCGATCCAGCAATTGGCCGCCGAGGCCGAGGCTGAGGCCGAATTCGAGATCGCTGAACTGTTCGACGAAATCGGTGCCGCCAACGAAGACGGCGAAGATATGTAATTTCGCCACTGGCGGAAGGTCAAGCCGCGCTCCGGGCAACCGGGGCGCGGTTTTTGTTTTGAAGGTCCTTGGTAGAATGCTCATGGGTCGGGGCGATGTTTTCGCTAATGAACCCAGCACGTTGGTTTGGGGCCCCTTGCCAGCCGGCCGCTTCTGTTATGTCTGATCCACCTACAAACGGAAAGTCAGACATCAAAACCTTATGGATCCTGTCTTCCATGGCGCTCACCGGACCGCCGACGTTCCGGAGCCTCTACTGATCAGGCAGAGACGGAATCAAAAGGGCCGCGCCAAACGGCGCGGCCCCGATCGTTTTCTCTCACAAGAAAAACTTACATCTCGTCAAGGGCTTCGATTGCCTTTTGCAGATCTTCCTTGCCGACTTCCTTTTCGGTCACCGAGGCGCCCGACACGATATGATCGACAACCTTGTCCTCAAAGATCGGGGCACGCAGTTGTTGCTGCATCTGCTGGTTTTGCTGCACGAATTCAAAGAAGGCGCGTTCCTGACCCGGATATTGGCGGGCCTGCATCATCACCGCCTGGGTCATCTCGGAATCGGTGACTTCGATTTTCTGCGCCCGGCCCATTTCGGCCAACAACAGGCCCAGACGCACGCGGCGTTCGGCCAGGGTCTTGTGTTCGTCGGTCGGCTCAACCGACCCGTGGTCGTGGTCGTGAACCTCGGGATTTTCCTCGTGCCATAGCTGATGCGCGATCTGCCCGGCCTCGGCCTCGACCAGCGAGGGCGGCAGTTCAAACTTGACCAGTTGGTCCAGTTGATCCAGCAGGCCACGCTTCATCACCGCGCGCGAGGCGCCCTGATACTCGGCCTCAAGACGCTCAGCGATCTGCGCTTTCAACCCGGCCAGATCCTCGGCGCCGAATTTCTTTGCCAGCTCATCGTCGATCTCGGCGGGTTTCGGCGCTTTCACGGCCTTGACGGTGCAGGCAAAAACGGCGTCCTTGCCGGCCAGATGGGCGGCACCGTATTCAGCCGGGAACGTCACTTTCACTTCGACTTCGTCGTCTTGCTTGGCGCCCACCAGTTGCTCTTCAAACCCCGGAATGAACGAGTTTGACCCCAGAACCAACGGATAATCGTCGCCCGAGCCACCCTCGAACAGCTCTCCATCGACCGAGCCTTTGAAGTCGATCACGACTTGATCGCCGTCTTTCGCCTTCGAGCCTTTTTTGCGGTCGTCAAAATTTTGCGCGTTCTTGGCCAGGTTTTCCAGGGCCTCGTCCACCGCGGTCTCTTCGGCCTTGACCACCAGGCGTTCGAGCTTCAGCGTGGTCAGATCCACTTCGGGGATCTCGGGCAGCGCCTCATAAGACACGGCTACGTTGACATCCATGCCTTCTTTCCAGGTTTCGCCGTCCTGCATTTCAATCTTCGGCTGCATCGCGGGGCGATCGCCGCTGCTGTCGAAATGGCCCTGCAGCGCGGTATCAACGGCCTCTTGCATCGCATCGCCCAGCACGCGCGCGCCAAAATGCTTGCGCAGCATCGGCAGCGGAACCTTACCCTTGCGGAAACCCTTGATTTCCACTTCGGGCTGCGCTTCCAAAAGCTTTTCGGTAACTTTCGCGTCCAGCTCGGCTGCGGTGATGGTGATCGTATAGCCGCGCTTGAGGCCGTCGTTCAGGGTCTCGGTAACCTGCATGGGGGTTCCTCTGTCTTCAGGGCCGCCTCACGCGGCATGTCATAAATCTGCGCCCTTCTATTTGGCGCGGGCCTTGGTGGCAAGGCGAAAACGGGCCAAATCAGGGTATGGTGCAGTTGAAAGGACGCGCGCCGCCACGCGAGGGGCGCAAAGACCCGATTTGGGCAGGAGATTCGCCCCACCGGCCCCCCACCGGCCCCCCGCCGCACCCCCGCCGTAGGGCACCTGAGGCGCGTCAAAGCCCGAATTAGCGCGGGTGGCACCGGTCCGGCGCAAGGCGATTCAGCCTGCACCGCTGCGCGCTCCTATGGTTGCTAAGCAGCCCGTTGGTGCCTTAGTCTTCATTCCAGCAATGATGGAGGTTCGGATGCGGCGCAAGATGGCAGCGGGAAACTGGAAAATGAATGGCACAGAGGCAAGCCTTGCCGAGGTGGACGCCCTGATCGCCGCCCACCCCGCCCCGGCGTGCGAGGTGCTTTTGGCGCCGCCAGCCACATTGATTGCCGCAATGGCCGCACGGGCGCGGGGCACAAAACTTGCGGTTGGGGGGCAAGATTGCCACTGCGCCGCCTCGGGCGCGCATACCGGCGATATCGCGGCGGGGATGCTGGCCGACGCGGGGGCAAGCCATGTGATCCTTGGCCATTCAGAGCGCCGCGCAGATTACGGTGAAACCGACGCACAGGTCTGCGCAAAGGCCACGGCCGCGCGGGTGGCGGGGCTGGTCAGCCTGATTTGCGTGGGCGAAACAGAGGCGCAGCGCGATGCGGGCGAAACGCTGGCGATAATCGGCGGGCAGCTTGGCGGCTCTGTTCCCGAGGGGGCCGATGGCAGCAATACCGTCGTGGCCTATGAACCCGTCTGGGCGATTGGCACCGGACGCACCCCGACACTCGCGCAGATCGCAGAAGTTCATGATTTTTTACGGGCCGAATTAAGCGCGCGTTTCGGGGCAGAGGGCGCGGCAATCCGGCTGCTTTATGGCGGGTCAGTCAAGCCCGTAAACGCCGCCGAAATCTTTGCCACCTTGAATGTCGATGGGGCTTTGGTTGGCGGGGCCAGCCTGAAGGCGGCTGATTTTGGGGCGATCATCACCGCGCTGGAGGCTGGTTGACGCCAGCCCCCAGCGGGGTTTCGCAGCCGAGGGGCGTTTACGAATAATCGCTGACGGGTGGGCAGGTGCAGATCAGATTGCGGTCACCGTAAACGTTGTCGACGCGGCCCACGGGCGGCCAGTATTTATCCACCCGAAACGCACCCGGCGGAAAGCAACCCGCTTCGCGGCTATAGGCACGGTCCCAATCCGCGACCAGATCCTCGACCGTATGGGGGGCGAAATGCAGGGGGCTTTGATCGGCCGGGATCTGCCCGTCGGCTATGTCACGCACCTCTTGGCGGATGGCCAGCATGGCGGTGATGAACCGGTCCAGTTCGGTCTTGGTTTCCGATTCCGTGGGTTCGACCATCAGGGTGCCGGAAACAGGCCAGCTCATCGTTGGGGCGTGAAAGCCATTGTCAATCAGGCGCTTGGCAATGTCATCCACAGTGACGCCGATTTCGGCAAAGGGGCGCGTGTCAAGAATACATTCGTGCGCCACCCGGCCACGGTTGCCCATGAACAGGATCGGGTAGGATGATTTCAACCGCGTGGCGATGTAGTTGGCATTCAAAATGGCTACACGCGTTGCCTGGGTCAGTCCTTCGCCGCCCATCATCAGGCAATATGCCCATGAAATCAGCAGGATCGACGCCGAACCATAGGGCGCCGCCGATACCGGCCCCTCGTCACCGCCGGTTTCCGAATGGCCCGGCAGGTAAGGCGCCAGATGCGCCTTTACCCCGATTGGCCCCATGCCGGGGCCGCCGCCGCCATGCGGAATGGCAAAGGTCTTGTGCAGGTTCAGGTGCGAGACATCCGAGCCAATTTCGCCGGGTTTCACCAACCCGACAAGCGCGTTCATATTGGCACCGTCCAGATAGACCTGCCCGCCCTGTTCATGCGTGATGTCGCAGATCTGGCGGACGGTTTCCTCAAACACGCCATGTGTTGAGGGATAGGTGATCATACAGGCCGCCAGATTGGCCCCCGCCGCCTTGGCCTTGGCTGTGAAGTCTTCGATATCCACATCGCCATTCGGCGCGGCCTTGACCACCACGACCTGCATCCCGGCCATATGCGCGGATGCCGGGTTCGTGCCATGCGCCGAAACCGGGATAAGGCAGATATTGCGGTGCCCCTGCCCCTGCGCCCGGTGATAGGCGGAAATCGTCAACAGACCTGCGAATTCGCCCTGCGCGCCCGAATTGGGCTGCAACGAGAACGCATCATACCCGGTGATTTCACATAGCTTTGCGGTCAGGTCCGTGATCATTTCACTGTATCCTTCGGCCTGGGTTACCGGCGCAAAGGGGTGAAGCGACCCAAACTCGGGCCAGGTCAGGGGCATCATTTCAGCCGCCGCGTTCAGCTTCATCGTGCATGATCCCAGCGGAATCATCGCCCGGTCCAGCGCCAGATCGCGGTCCGACAAGCGGCGCATATAGCGCATCATTTCCGATTCCGCGCGGTTCATGTGAAACACCGGATGGGTCAGATAGGCGCTGGTGCGCAACAACGCATCGGGAACGCCCGGCGTGGTGGCTTCGGGGGCCTCATCGAGAATTCCGAAGGCATCTAGAACGCGGGTAATCACGTCATCATCGGTAAGCTCATCCACCGAAATCCCGACATGCGCCTGCCCCACCTTGCGCAGGTTGATGCCCCGGTGTCGTGCGGCGGCCATGATCCCGGCCTGCCCCACGCCGACCTCAACGGTGAGCGTGTCAAAGAACGCCTCGGGTTGCACCCTGGCGCCCGCCGCAACCAACGCATCGCGCAGACGCACGGCGTTGAAATGCACCATTTCCGCAATCGCGCGCAGCCCGACCGGCCCGTGAAACACCGCATAGAACGAGGCCATCACCGCCAACAGCGCTTGCGCGGTGCAGACGTTCGAGGTGGCCTTTTCACGGCGGATATGCTGTTCGCGGGTTTGCAACGCCAGGCGGTAGGCCTGATTGCCCTTGGCATCAATCGACACGCCGACAACGCGCCCCGGCATGGCCCGTTTGAGGTCATCCTTGCACGACATAAAGGCCGCATGGGGCCCGCCATAGCCCATCGGCACGCCAAACCGCTGCGCCGAGCCAACCGCGATATCGGCCCCCATCGCGCCCGGTTCCTTAAGCAGACACAACGCCAGAAGATCGGTTGCCACAACCGCAACCGCCTTGGCGGCATGCAGCGCCGCGATCTGGTCGGTAAAGTCGCGGACATGGCCGTAGGTGCCCGGATACTGGAAGATCGCGCCAAACACCGCGTCGGGCTGCAACGCCTCGGGCGCGCCGACGATAATTTCCACATCCATCGGGCGCGCGCGGGTGCGGATCACACCAATGGTTTGCGGGTGGCAGTTTTCATCAACAAAGAACGCCCGCGCCTTTGATTTTGCGGACCGTTCGGCCATCGCCATGGCTTCGGCGGCGGCGGTAGCCTCGTCCAGCAGGCTGGCGTTGGCAACCGGCAGACCGGTCAGATCGCTGACCATGGTCTGATAGTTCAACAGCGCCTCCAGCCGGCCTTGGGCGATTTCGGGCTGATACGGGGTGTAGGCCGTGTACCAGGCCGGGTTTTCCAGAATGTTGCGCTGAATTGCCGGCGGGGTGACGGTGCCGTAATAGCCCTGCCCGATCAGGCTGGTCATCACCTCATTGCGTTCGGCCACGCGCCGCAGCTTTGCCAAAAGCGCGTGTTCCGTCAGCGGCGCCCAGGATAGCGGCGCCGCCTGCCGGATATTTTTGGGCACCGTTTCATCAATCAGCGCCTCAAGGCTTTTTGCCCCCACAACCTTCAACATCTCGGCCATTTCCGAAGGCGACGGTCCGATATGACGGCGGTTGGCAAAATCGTAGGTGTCGTAGGGTGTGCGAGTAAAAGCCATGATATCCTCAGCCGATCATCTCTTTATAGGCGTCTTCGTCCATGAAACCGTCGAGCACCGACAGATCATCGACCTTCAGCTTGAAAAACCACGCCTCGCCCAGCGGATCTTCGTTCACAAGGCCGGGGTTATCTGCCAGCGCCTCGTTCACGGCGACAATCTCGCCTTCCACCGGGGCGCTGATGTCGGACGCGGCCTTGACGCTTTCGATCACCACCACCTCATCGCCTGCGGCGACCATGGTTTCCACTTCGGGCAGTTCGACAAACACCACATCGCCCAACGCCTCCGAGGCGTGTTCGGTGATGCCCACCACGACAAGGTCACCCTCGATACGCAGCCATTCATGATCTTCGGTATATTTCATCGTGACGCTCCTCAGCGCTTATAGTTTGTGGGTTGGAAAGGCATGGGCGTGATCTGCGCGGGCAAACGTTTGCCGCGCACTTCGCCGTAAACGGTGGTGCCGATGGTCAGGTCGGCGGGCAGATAGGCCATCGCCAGTGCCGCGTTGATCGACGGGCCAAAGCCGCCCGACGTCACCGCGCCGATCGGCGCGCCGCCTTCGGGGCCGGCATAGATTTCAACGCCTTCGCGCATTGGCGCGCGGCCTTCGGGTGCAAGGCCCATGCGTTTGCGCGCTGTGCCATCGGTCAACTCGCGCAAGATCCGCGCCGCCCCCGGAAAGCCGCCTTCGCGGGCACCGCCGCTGCGGCGGGCCTTTTGGATGGCCCAGGTCAGCCCCGCCTCAACCGGGGTGGTGGTGGTGTCAATGTCATGACCGTAAAGACACAGCCCCGCCTCCAGTCGCAGACTGTCGCGCGCGCCAAGGCCGATCGGGGCCACTTCGGGCATTGCCAACAGCGCCTCGGCAAAATTCAGCGCCTCGGCGTCAGGCACAGAAATCTCATACCCGTCTTCGCCGGTATAACCGGACCGCGACAACCAAAGCTCGACCCCGTTCCAGGCCAGCACCGCCACATCCATGAACCGCATGGCAGCGGCACCCGGCACCAGCCGCGCCAGCACCGCCTCGGCCTTCGGCCCTTGCAGCGCCAGCAGCGCGCGGTCGGTGATCTCGGTCACCTCAAGGTCCAGATGCGCCCGCATATGGGCAATATCAGCCCCTTTGCAGCCCGCATTGACCACCAAAAACAGATGATCGCCACGGTTGGCCACCATCAGATCATCCAGGATCCCGCCCGCCTCATCGGTGAACATCGCATAGCGCTGCCGCCCCTCGGCCAGCGAGGTCAGATCGACCGGCACCAATGCCTCTAGCGCAAGTGCCGCGTCCGCCGCCTTGCCAGAGGCTGCGCGCAAGATCACCTGCCCCATATGCGAAACATCAAACAGCCCCGCGTTGGCGCGGGTGTGCAGATGCTCTTTCAGCACGCCCATCGGGTATTGAACGGGCATCTCATAGCCCGCAAACGGCACCATCTTGGCGCCAAGTCGTATGTGCAGGTCATAAAGACCGGTGCGCAACAGGTCGGCCATGCCGCCCCCCTTTTCTGTCAGCCGGTCCCCCGGCATCGCTTCCAAGGCGGATGACCCGCCCAAACCGATGCCCCCTCTGTTCTTACCCCAAAACCGGGGCACCTGAGATCGTTATCCCTTCGGCGGGCGCTTTCGCGCCACTCTCCAGAGTCCTTTGCCAGAACGGTCCCTTGCGCCTGAGAGTTTACCGGGGCGGTTGCTCCTTCGGCACCGGTTGGCATGGCCCACCGGATTCTCCCGATCCTGACACTGCTAGCTAGCCCGGCGCCGCACCGGCTGGCAAGCCCTTATCGCATGCTGCAATGCCCCCGATGAAAAACCCAAGCCCCCCGTGCGGCTTGATCTTTGTCGTGAAAACCGTGGCTGAGCGCCTTTCGTGAAAAAATCCGGCCCGGCCCTGACAGCATGCCCGTGGCCCGAAATCCGCCCGCGGAAAAGAGGCGCTATAGCCCGATCATCCGGCGAATATCCGCAGGGCTCGCACCGTCATCACGATAGCGGCGCAGTGCGCGCGCATCGTCACGCTTGGCCAGCCGCTTTCCGGCGTCGTCCCGGATCAGCTTGTGATGGTGATAGGCGGGTGTCGGCAGGCCAAGCAAGGCTTGCAGCAGCACATGGATAAAGGTCGCCTCGAACAGATCTTCACCGCGCGTCACCTCGGTTATGCGCTGCGCGGCATCATCGACAACCACGGCAAGATGATAAGACGTTCCCATATCGCGACGCGCCAAAATGATGTCCCCGGCCTGGGTCAACAGCCATTCCTTATGCACGGTATGTGGGCCGGCCATAGCGGGCCCCGTTTCAACAAAGCACAACGCCGCAGGGCCAAGATGGTCAAACGCGCGCGACAGGTTCAGCCGGATCGCATCCGCCGGCCCCGCATCCCCCATCAGCCTATGGCGGCATGTTCCGGGGTAGACCAGCCCATCAGGCCCATGCACCCCTTCTTGCGGGGCGGAAAGGCTTGCCCGGATATCGCGCCGCGTGCAGCGGCAAGGGTAACAAAGATCCAGCGATATCAACCGCTCAACCGCCGCAGCATAGGTGGCCAGCCGTTCCGATTGCCGCCAGACCGGTTGCTGCCAGGTCAGGCCAAGCCAGGCCAGATCCTCTTGCAAGGCGGCCTCATAGGCCGGACGGCAGCGGCTGCGGTCGATGTCTTCCACGCGCAGCAAAAACTGCCCCACGCGCGCGCGTTCATGCGCGACAAGCGCGGCGTAGGCATGGCCAAGATGCAAAAGACCCGTGGGCGACGGCGCAAACCGGGTTCGGTTCAGCTTTGGGCTGCAAGCCATTGATTAAAGGCCTCTTTGGCGCGGTCCGTATAGGCTTTGTATCGATCCTTGCGACCCCGGCGCCCGCCCTTGGCGTCGATTGGCGGAAAGAGGCCGAAATTCACGTTCATCGGCTGAAAGGTCTTGGCCTCGGCGCCGCCGGTAATGTGGTGGATCAGGCTGCCCATCGCGGTGCCAAGGGGGGGCGGAGGCAGATCGCGCCCCAGTATTTCGGCCGCCGCCATGCGCCCGGCCAGCAGGCCCATCGCCGCGCTTTCGACATAGCCTTCAACCCCGGTGATCTGCCCCGCAAAGCGGATATTGGGGCGCGATTTCAGCCGCATGCGGTTGTCCAGCAAGGTGGGCGAGTTGATGAACGTATTGCGGTGAATCCCGCCCAGCCGCGCAAATGTTGCATCTTGAAGGCCAGGAATCATTTTGAAAACAGACGTTTGCGCGCCATACTTCATCTTGGTCTGAAAGCCGACCATATTGTAAAGCGTCCCCAGGGCGTTATCGCGGCGCAGTTGCACCACGGCATAGGCCTTGACGGATGGGTCATGCGGATTGGTCAGCCCGATGGGCTTCATCGGGCCGAACCGTAGCGTTTCGCGGCCCCGTTCGGCCATCACTTCGATCGGCAGACAGCCGTCGAAATACCCGGCGGTTTCGCCCTCGTGAAACTCGGTCTTGTCGGCGGCCAGAAGGGCGTCAATGAAGGCCTCATACTGCGGCTTTGTCATCGGACAGTTCACATAGGCGGTCTGTTCTTCGACCGTTTCGCCTTTGTCATAGCGCGACTGCATCCAGGCGACCGACATATCGACGGTATCGGCGTAAACAATTGGCGCGATTGCGTCGAAAAACGCCAGTGCCTCGGCCCCGGTTTCGGCGCGGATGCTTTCGGCCAGCGCGCCCGAGGTCAGCGGCCCGGTGGCGATGATCCAATGGCCATCCTGCGGCAGTTCGGTGATCTCGCCGGGCGCGGCGGTAATCAGCGGATGCGCCAACAAATGGTCGGTAACAGATTGGGCGAACAGGTCGCGGTCGACGGCCAGCGCACCACCGGCGGGCAGGCGGTGGTTGTGTGCCATCTGCATGATCAGACCGTTGGCGGCACGCATTTCCCAGTGCAGCAGGCCAACCGCGTTACGCTCATCATCGTCTGAACGGAAGGAATTGGAGCAGACCATCTCTGCGAAATTGCCGGTGCGGTGCGCGAAGGTACCAACGCTGGGGCGCATTTCGTGCAAGACGACCGGCACCCCGGCCTCGGCGGCCTGAAAGGCGGCCTCGGACCCGGCCATGCCGCCGCCAATGATGTGAAGCGTGTTTGTCATGCGGCAGATCTAGCCTTGGTAGCGCCAAAAGAAAAGGGCCGCCACAACTGTGGCGACCCGATGTTTTGAACCTTTGGGCCGATCAAAGCCCGGGCAGAATATATGTCAGGCCACGCGGGCCGAATGTGGTGCCACCCTTCGGACCAAAGGTATATTCCACACCGATGCCAAAGTAGGTTTCAGAGCCGGTAAACGGAAGGTCTGCCGAACCGATCTTGGCTGACAAAAGCACGTTTGGCATAACCGCATAGTCAGCGCCTAGCGCGATGGTCGATATATCACTACCGTCCGATGTTATGCGGTCATAGTTAAGCCCCAGCCCGAACTGGTCGCTGACGGCATAGCGCCCACCAAGACCGAACATCACGTCCGACTCGCCAACGTCCTTGCTGCGGCCCAGATACCCCTCCAGACTTATCGCCTGCATGTCATGACGAAACTCAAGCCCGTACAAATCCAGATTGTCCGAGTCAAAGTCGTCACGCCCGATAAACGCACCGAAAGAGGTGGCGGCGTCCATGTGATAGATGCCGTGCAGCGTGACGTTGTTGATATCAATGTTGCTTGCGTCAAGATCCGCAAACGCCAGATCAAGCTGCGCGGCCCACATCGGGGTAAAGCCCATCTCGATCGAGCCGTCGATCATCGACTTCGATAGTGTCGTATCGGGGGCGACGATGTCGTCATCGGTGAAGGCCGAATAGCCAAGGCCAAGCGAGCCGCCATTGAATTCGAACGCGAAAGCCGGGGCAGACATCAGCGTCGCGCCAAGCGCGAAGAGTGCTATTTTGTTCATTGTCGCCTCACATGAAACAGTTTGCGTTATTTACACATATTAACGCGCCGGCACGAAATTTTCAACTTCGTGCCGGCGCGCGGGGGGATAGTCTTTCGTCTGTGGCGCTTTCGTTACAGATCACCTTCGCCTTTGATCGCTGGCCCAGCCTCTGGCCCGGTCACTGACTCGGCCTCAATTCCGGTCTCATCGCCATGATCGGCAATGCGGGCGACCGAAACCACCACTTCGCCTTTGGCGGTGTCAAATACCTTGACCCCCCCAGCCGAGCGCGACCGGAACGAGATCCCTGCAACCGGGCAGCGGATCGACTGGCCGGTTGACGTGGCCAGCATCACCTGATCTGTCGCCTCAACCGGGAACGACGCCACAAGCGCCCCACCGCGCATCGCGCCATCCATCGCCTTGACGCCCATGCCGCCACGGCCGCGCACCGGATAATCATGGCTGGACGAAATCTTGCCCGCGCCACGTTCGGTGATGGTCAGGATCAGCTCCTCAACCGCGGACATTTCGGCATAGCGTTCGGGGCTTAGCTGGCCGCCCTCGACCGCGTCTTCGTCTTCGTCCGGCTCAACGGCGTCGTCCACCGCACCCGCCACCAGACGGCGTTGCTTGAGGTAGGCCGAACGTTCTGCGGCCTCGGCCTCGAAATGGCGCAGGATGGACATTGAGACGACCCTGTCGCCCGCCGCCAGCCGGATGCCGCGCACCCCGGTAGAATCGCGGCCCTTGAACACCCGCACCGCAGTTGTCGGAAAGCGGATCGCCCGGCCCAAGGCCGTCACCAGCATCACATCATCGCCCGCATCGGCAATACGCGCATCCACAAGGTTGACGCCTTCTGGCAGTTTCATCGCGATCTTGCCGTTGCGCATCACATTGGCAAAGTCAGACAGCGCGTTGCGGCGCACATCGCCTTCGGAGGTGGCAAAGATCACCTGAAGATCATCCCACTCGGACTCGGGGGCGTCGACGGGCATCAGCGCGGCTATGGAAATGCCAGACTGGATTGGCAGGATATTCACCATGGCCTTGCCCTTGGCGTTGCGTCCCGCCAGCGGCAAGCGCCAGCATTTCAGCCGGTAAACCATGCCGTCGGTGGTAAAGAACAAAAGCTGCGTGTGGGTGTTGGCCACAAACAGCGTGGTCACCACATCATCCTCTTTGGTCGCCATCGACGACAGCCCCTTGCCGCCACGGCGTTGCGCGCGAAATTCGGCCAGATTGGTGCGTTTGATATAGCCGCCCGAGGTTATCGTCACGACCATGTCTTCACGCTCGATCAGGTCTTCGTCGTCCATGTCACCGGCCCAGTCGATGATCTCGGTCCGGCGCGGCACGGCAAACGCGGCGCGCACGTCGCGCAGCTCATCCGAGATGATGCCCATGATCCGGTCGCGCGACCCCAGGATCGCCAGATAGTCGCGGATCTTTTCGGCCAACTCCTGAAGCTCGTCGGTGACCTCTTTCACGCCCAGTGCGGTCAGCCGCTGCAGGCGCAGTTCCAGAATGGCGCGGGCCTGGGTTTCCGAAAGGTTATAGGTGCCATCCTCGTTGATCGGGTGGGCGGGATCGTCGATCAGGCGGATATATTCCGCGATGTCATGCGCGGGCCAGCGTCGGGTCATCAGCCGTTCGCGGGCCTCGGGGGCATCGGCGCTGCTGCGGATGGTGCGTACCACCTCATCAACGTTGGACACTGCCACCGCCAGGCCGCACAGAATGTGGCTGCGTTCGCGGGCGCGGCGCAATTCAAAGGCGGTGCGGCGTGCAACAACTTCTTCGCGGAAAGTAATGAAATGGCTTAGAAAATCATGCAGCGTCAACTGTTCGGGCTTGCCGCCGTTCAGCGCCAGCATGTTACAGCCGAAACTGGTCTGCATCGGGGTAAAGCGGAACAGCTGGTTCAACACCACGTCCGCCGTCGCATCGCGTTTCAATTCGATCACCACACGCACGCCGACGCGGTCGGATTCGTCCTGCACATGGCTGATGCCTTCGATCTTCTTGTCGCGCACCAACTCCGCGATCTTTTCGATCATCGTGGCCTTGTTCACCTGATAGGGGATCTCATCGACAACGATGGCAAACCGGTCCTTGCGGATTTCTTCGACACGGGTCTTGGCGCGGATGATGACGCTGCCGCGCCCCTCAAGATAGGCTTTGCGCGCACCGCCCCGGCCCATGATCTGCCCGCCGGTCGGGAAATCGGGCGCGGGGATGATCTCCATCAGCGCCTCGGCGGGCATGTCGGGGTTTTCGATCAGCGCCAGCGTGGCATCAACGACCTCGCCCAGATTGTGCGGCGGAATGTTGGTGGCCATGCCGACGGCAATGCCGCCTGCACCGTTGACCAGCATGTTGGGAAACCGTGCCGGCAGAACCGTGGGTTCGCGGTCCTTGCCATCATAGTTGTCCTGAAAATCGACGGTGTCTTTTTCGATATCGGCCAAAAGCGCGCTGGCCGCTTTGTCCATCCGCACTTCGGTATAACGCATCGCCGCCGCGCTATCGCCATCCATCGAACCAAAGTTGCCCTGCCCGTCCAAGAGCTTCAGGCTCATCGAGAAGGGCTGCGCCATCCGCACCAGCGCATCATAAATCGAGGCGTCGCCGTGCGGGTGATACTTACCCATGGTATCACCCACCGGTCGGGCTGATTTGCGGTAGGGTTTTTCGTGGGTATTTCCGGTCTCATGCATCGCAAACAGGATCCGCCGATGCACAGGTTTCAACCCGTCACGCAGATCGGGGATCGCGCGGCTGACAATCACGCTCATCGCGTAATCGAGATAGGCGGTTTTCATCTCTTCCGAGATTGAAACGGTCGGGCTTGCGGGGGTCGGGCGCGAAGGCATTTCATCCGCAGTTTCAGGAGTTTCCGGGGTATCGGTCACGGGGATCTGGCCCTTGTTTGTTTATTCTAGATATTGTTGGGCCGGACTATAGCCCATCCATCCCTTGCGGTGCAATGGCCCGATCCGCATGCCCGCCGAACATCGGCGTTACACGCGGCGCAAGGACCAGACCCAGATTGCCACCAGCGCGAATGACGCGACCGCGTTCATCGTCGCCATCGAGATGCCAAAGACCTCAAACGCGGGCTGATCGCAGCGCACCAGAGGCGCTGACAAAATCTGCGCCATCAGATCTTGCGTTGAAACCCCGCCGATAGGACCAGAGGTGCAGGTGTCAGGCCCGGGCCACCATTTCCGCTCGACCCCGGTATGAAACACGCCCACAGCGCCGGTCGTGGCCGCGGCCAACGCCCCCAGCCAGATCAGCCAATCAGCCGGGCGCCACAAAAGCGCCACCACGCCGATCGCCACCGCCGCGACATGCGGCCAGCGCTGCACGATGCACAGATCACAAGGCGCATAGCCGAACGCCTGAAAGATCAGCCCGGCAGCCAAAAGAACGGCGGAACCGCCCGCGGCCAGAAAAACGATGCCGCGTCGCGACAGGGATGTCAGAATCATAAGTACCTCAGCACATAAAAGCCACCGATCAGCATCACGGTGAAAAGGGTGAACATCAGCCCCAGCCGGCGTTCAATGAAGTCGCGCACCGGCGCCCCGAATTTCCACAAAAGCGCGGCGACCAGAAAAAACCGCAAGGCCCGCGCCAGAATCGACACGCCGATGAACAGCGGCAGGCCCAGCCCTGTGGTGCCTGCAAATATCGTGATGACCTTATAGGGAAACGGCGTCACGCCCGCAATCAGCACCGCCCAGCCGCCCCAGGCGTTGAACCGGGCCGACAGGGTCGCGAACGCGTCGGTCTTGCCATAAAGCTCCAACACGGGTCTGCCGACAGCATCCATCAGCCCCCAGCCGATAGCGTAACCCAGCAGACCGCCCAGCACAGAAGCAGCCGTTGCCACAAACGCAAACAAGAACGCGCGCGACGGCGCGGCAAGGATCATCGGGATCAACAGCACATCCGGCGGGATCGGAAACACCGATGATTCGATAAAGGCCACCGCGGCCAGTGCCCAAAGCGCGTGGCGGTGCCCCGCCAGCATCAATGTTCGCTCGTATAGCCGCCGGATCATAGCGCCTTGCCCTCGTTTTCCCCTCCCATCGCGCGGCGCGCGCGGCGGGTCAAGGGAAAGTGGGGCTTTGTGGGAAAGGCGGGGGGGGTGATCGCTGTCTCGTGATTGGTGGGGGGATTTTCATGAGCCGGCGGGGGGCGCTGCCGCCGCCCGATTGCAAAGCCCAGCACCGCAGGCAAACGGCGGGTGTGGTTGCTGTCGTTTCCGCGATAGAGGCCGGCGCCTTTGGCGCGGGGGCACTTTCACGTCGATTTCGGGGCTTGGTCGCGCGGGATGGGCTTGCCAAGCGGCGCGCGGGGCGCTAGAGGGCAGACAGCTGGCCCGAGTGGCGGAATGGTAGACGCAGGGGATTCAAAATCCCCCGCCGCAAGGCTTGTCGGTTCGAGTCCGACCTCGGGTACCAGCTGATTTTCCCAAAGCGTTCTGTGCGGATTTCGGCAGGGTGGAAAGGTGCTTTTGCGTCCCCTTCCCTTTCACCCCTTTCAGCGTGGCTATATGGGCGGCCAAGGCCCATGTCAGACCGCCCGCCAACCCGGGCGGTGCGCGCAAAGGAGGCTGGCGCGCGGGGTCGTCGCGCCGGCACCTGCCCGTTATTTCAGCGCCGACTCTGCCAGATCCTTTACCCCGCCACTATCGGCGTAGAGGTTTTGAAACGACACCAGACCAAACCCGAAAGTATCATCCCGGCCTTCGGGGCCCAGATCCAATGCCCCGTTTATCAGGATTTCGCGCACGTCGGCCGGGCTTAGATCGGGCTGCTGCGAAATGACGATCGCGGCGGCAGCCGATACGAAGGGGGTGGCAAAGGACGTGCCGGTTTTCCAGCGCGCACCCGCAATCGAGGCTGCGGCCCAGACATCGACACCGGGCGCGGCAAGGTCGATTTGCGGGCCCTGCACGGCATGTCTGTAGATGTTGTCGCGCCTGTCCACGGCAGTGACGGCGATGACGGAGTCATAGGCCGCCGGAAACAACGGCTTGGCCGATGGTCCCGCATTGCCCGCCGAGGCAACCAGAACAATACCCCTTTCCTGCGTCAGCTCAGTCACAATTTTTTCAAGAACACTGTTGTCAGGCCCCGCAAGGCTAAGGTTGATAACTTTGGCCCCTTCATCGGCAAGCCGTGTCAGACCCTCCACCAGCGGAAAAACCGCCGCACGTTCATCGCCGGCAACGCGGTTGAACACGTCGACCGCAATCAGATGAACCGTGGGCAAAAGGCCGGGGGCTCGGCTCTCGGGGTTGCCAATCAGCAGCGAGGCAACGGCGGTGCCATGAATAGCACGCGACGCGGGCTGGTCGTTCTGCGTCAGGGAGACAACCTCAAGGCGGGCATTGTCAAAGGCCGCGTGATTGGCACTGATGCCGGTGTCGATCATCCCGACCGTGACTGAGGCGATATCGGGGGCGCAGGTATCGGGCGACAAGGGCCATTGCACCTGAACCCGCCCGGCGCAGTATTCACCAACGCAAGGGTCCGGTTCCTGCTATTGATTGGGCCGGTAGAAGGCGTTGAAATCAGCACTTTGCCCGCTCGGCAGGCTACGAACCATGGCGCGCGCATCCGGCATGTTTGTGCCCTTGGGAACCCCTAGCAGATACATGGTGGACCCCGTTGCCACGACGGGCTGACTTTTGATGACCGAAAAACCCTGGGCCTGAAGTTTGGCAAGGTCGGCTGGCAACAGGCCATAGGCAACGATCTGGCCGGGCGCATTGACGATCTGTGGCACCGGCGCTGCACGCCGCACCCTGATTTGTGATCCGCCGTCGCGCTGGCCTTTGCCAGCGTCATTCTTGTTTCTGCTGCGCGATCTTATCAGATTATCGTCATCGTCATCGTCATCGCTGTCCCCGTCGTCATCGCTATCGCCATTATCGCTGTCGCTGTCATTATCGCTATCGCTGTCGCTGTCATTATCGCTGTCATGATCACCGCCACCGCCACCGCTATCCCCCCCATCGTCATCATCCGCGTATGCGGCGTTGACGAACGGAAGGGAGCCGTCGTTCCAGACAAAAGCGTGGCAAATCACGGCAATCAAAACGATAAAGAGGGGCCGGAGGGGGGGGTATCCGCATCAATATTGGTCCATCTCTTTCCGGCCGGTCTGGCCATCTGGTCACTTCCACGATGTTGGGTTAACGTTCCAGCCCGGAATATATTCCCGGAAGTAATTTGAAGGAAGTCCGGAAAATGCCGGATGGTTTCAATGAGGCCCTGATCGCCCTTTTGCCCAATCTGCGGCGTTTTGCGCTGTCGCTGTCGCGTCGGTCGGACATGGCGGACGATCTGGTGCAGATTACCGTAGAACGCGCGCTGTCAGCCAGGAACAACTTTGACCCCGCGCAACCGCTGGACATGTGGCTGTTTCGCATCCTGCGCAACGCCTTTATCGACATGACGCGACGCGCGAAAACCCGCGGCACCGAGGTTGCGATTGCCGACACCCCCGATGCGGCGGTCATCGACGGGGCACGCGACGCGGAAAACCGCCTGATGCTGCACCAAACCGAAGCGGCAATGGCGCGGCTGCCCGCAGATTAGCGCGAAGTGATGATCCTCGTTTGCATGCAGGATCTGAGCTACAAGGAAGCCGCCCAGATATTGGAAATCCCGGTCGGCACCGTCATGAGCCGGCTGTCACGCGCGCGGCTGGCCTTGGCAAAAGAATTGGGAATAAACTGATGGCTCATCCGTTATCCTGCAAGGAACATGAGGTGCAACTTGTCAGGAAATGACTATACCGATGAAATCTTGATGGCCTATGCCGATGGCCAACTTGATCCTGAGACAACCGAACAGGTTGCCGCGGCGGTTGCACGCGACCAGACGATTGCGGCACGGGTCGCGGTGTTTGACGCGACCGCGCAGCGCTTGGCTGACCTTGCGCAGGCGCGCCCCGATGTCGCCATCCCCGAGGCAATCTTGCGCCAGCTTCGGGAACCGCCCGCCCGCGACACGGATTTGAAGGCCCATCAACCCACCAACGTTCTGCCTTTCTTGCGTAAATCGCGGCGCGTGTCGCTGTGGCAGCTTTCTGTGGCGGCTAGCGTCTTGCTTGCGATAGGGGCTTTGGGGGGGTGGATTGCCACCCGTCAGGGCGACATGCACGCGGCCGGTATCTTGAACCTTGCCGCGCTTGAAAATCCGGAATTGGCGCGTCTGCTGTCTGAATTACCCTCGGGCGAGAAAAAGGGTCTGGCAACCGGAGGCGCGCTTAGGGCGACTTCAACCTTTGCCAACGCCGATGACGAGCTTTGCCGAGAGTTTGAATTCATCGACGCCACCGGCGCGACAATCGTATCGGTGGCCTGCCGCACCGCGCCGGGTTGGAATGTGCGAATGGCGGTGGTAACGGCCGCCGGATCCCAGACCGGCTATGCGCCGGCCTCGTCCCTGGAAACGCTGGATGCCTATCTTGACGCATCGGGTGCCGGGGCCCCCATGTCCATTGAAGATGAGGCCCGCGCGCTAAAGGCGCTTCGCGCGCGCCAAGGCCGAAACACCCCGTAAACCCTGGGTCAAACCCCGCTTGAAACTGGCAAGACACCCGCCCGCTGGCACCATCAGCCGGGCGGGTTTTTGCGCATCTTCTGGCGGTTTTCCGTGCAAGATCAGGGCGTTCGGGGAATTTGTCACGCCCGTGGGAATAACCCGACGTTGGTCGCGTAATCCCCTCATGAACATGGCCACGACCCCGGCCCACACACGGCCCGGACAGAAGGAAAACAAAATGTTTGACCAACTTCCCCCCATTGAAACGATCTTGCGCTTTGGCATTGATATTTTCGCAATGCTGATCCTGATCTTCGGGCTTTATTATCACCGCTACCGCGATAAGGAGCTTGTCACCGCCGCATCGCTGTTCAACGTCTTTGCCTTTGGCGTGCTGACGGTGCTGTCTTCGGTTGAGTTCAGCATCACCGCCGGGTTCGGGCTGTTTGCCATTCTGGCGCTGTTTACCCTGCGCTCTGAGCAGATATCGAAAATCGAAATCACCTATTTCTTCGGCTCCATCGCCATTGCGGTGATATGTTCGCTTCAGGGCACCACGCTGGTCTTTACCGGAACGGTGGTCTTGATCGTCTTGTTTGGCGCTTGGGTGCTGGATCATCCGCGCATCCTGAAATCGGCGCAGGGCGTCAAGATCACGCTCGACAAGATCGACCCCGACGCGCTGTCAGACCCCGCCCGCATGCGCGCGGATCTGTCCGAACGCCTGCATGTGGACGTGATGTCCTATCAGATCACGGCGCTTGATTACATCAACGACATGGCGCGGATCAACGTGTTCTACCGAAACTGACACGTTGTTATAAAAGGAAACAAGAAGATGCAGTTCGCTATCACCCAAAGCCTTGCCCGGTTTACCCCGCTAAGCCTGGAACACCTGAACGCCAAGGCCGCGATGCTTGAACGCCTGGACAACAAATATATCGTGTCAACCGCCCGGCTTCGCCCCGCGCTTGAGGCGTTTTCCGACCTTTTTGATGTGCTTGAAATCAACGGCCAGCGCAGTTTCACCTATGCCACCCGTTATTTCGACAACGAAGATCATCAAACCTATTACGCCCACCACCAAGGCAGGCGCAAACGCTGCAAGGTGCGTATCCGCGAATATGTCGATGCGGGGTTCAGCTATCTTGAGGTCAAACTGAAAGACAAACGCAAGGTTACCGTCAAGCGGCGCCTGAAGGTGCCAACCGATCTGGCGCAACTGGACCGCGCCTGCATCGACTTTATCGAAACCTGCCATCATGATCTTTATGGCGAGCCGTTCGGCCTGGCGCTGCGCCCGGTGATTGCGATGAAATACAAACGCATCACGCTGGTCGCCAAGGAGGGCGGAGAGCGGATGACGATCGACACGAGGCTCGGTTTCGAAAACGACGATAAAAGCTGCGATGTGCCAACCGACATGTTCATCATCGAAACCAAATCAGCGCGTGGCAACGGTATTGCCGACAAGATCCTGCGCGGCCTGCACCTGCACCCCACGGACCGCTGCTCAAAGTACTGCATCGGCATGGCCGCACTGGGCCGCGTGCAGCGGCACAATCATTTCCTGCCGGCATTGCGCCGCCTGAACCTGACCACCCCGCGCAAAGCCGCATGAACCGGCGACACCGTCTCAACACAGGTTGAAAGGAGACCGCCATGCTGGCACTTTCCACAACGGCCAAGGCTACCTTTGCCCCATTGATCTGTGAACGGGGGCGCAAAAACCCCGTCACATGGCGACTGGTTTTCTGTGGCGCCTTTCTGGCCGCGGTTGCGGCCTGGGCCGGGGGCATCGGTTTATGGCTGGCCATCGCGGCGGTTTTTGGCGGCTATCTGGCGCTGAACATCGGCGCCAACGATGTGGCCAACAACATCGGCCCAACCGTCGGCGCGCGCGTCATGCCGCTGGGCGCTGCCGTCGCCATGGCCGCCGCCTGTGAGGCCGCCGGTGCGATGATCGCCGGTGGCGATGTGGTCAACACGATCCGCAAGGGAATTATCGACCCCGCGCTGATCCCCGGTGTTGATATCTATGTCTGGGCGATGATGGCCGCCCTTTTGGCGGCGGCGCTTTGGCTTAATCTGGCAACGCTGTTCGGCGCGCCCGTCAGCACCACCCATTCGATTGTCGGCGGGGTGCTGGGCGCGGGTGTGGCCGCTGCGGGTTTCGGGGTGGTGCATTGGAGCGTCCTGGGCGGAATTCTTGCGAGCTGGGTGATTTCGCCGGCGATGGGCGCGGGCCTGGCGGCGCTTTGTCTGATCCTGATCAAGCGGGGCATCACCTGGCAACCCGATATTCTTGGCGCTGCGGGGCGGGGCGTGCCTTTGTTGGCGGCGGCGATGGCCTGGGTTTTCAGCACTTACCTGCTGCTCATGGGTCTGCCGAAAAGCGCCAGCCTTGATCTGTTTCAGGCGGGGTTTTGCGGGCTTTGGGTGGCGGGTGCCGTGTGGTTGTTGATGCGCACCCATGTTGCACGCCGGCTGCCGGATTTGCGCAACTGCAAGAACAGCCTCAACAGGTTGCTGGGTATCCCGCTTATCCTTGCTGCGGGCGCGCTTTCTTTCGCGCATGGCTCGAACGATGTGGCCAATGCGATCGGCCCCTTGGCGGGCATTGTCGAGGCACTGGCCACCGGCAAGATGAGCAACGACGCGGACGTTCCGCTGTGGGTGCTGGGTCTTGGCGCGCTTGGATTGGCGTTGGGGCTGGTGCTGTTTGGCCCGCGCCTGATCCGCACGGTCGGCAGCGAGATCACGCGCCTTGATGCCGTGCGCGCCTATTGCATCGCCATGGCGGCAACGCTGACAGTCATCCTGGCCAGCCAGTTGGGGGTGCCGGTATCGACCACCCATGTCAGCGTCGGCGCCCTGCTGGGGGTCGGTTTTCTGCGAGAGCGGCTGAAGGCGCAGCATCAGGCAATCCTGGCCGAGATCCGCGCAAGCCACTCTGCGGCGGACCATGCCCGGGCCGAAGAATTCATCGTGCAGTTCCATGCCACACCCTTTGGCGAACGCGCCGCACTGCTCGCCCATCTCAGGTCCGACAGCACCGCCCGTGGCGCGGCCACGCCCCGACAGGCCGGCCCTGCCCCCTTGGGGCCATCATGCCGGCGGGTTCTGGTCAACCGGGCCCTCGTGCTGCGCATCATCGCGGCGTGGGTCATCACCGTTCCCGCAACCGCCACGTTCGCAGGGCTCATCTACTTTACGCTACGCGGCATGATGCTGCCGTAGGCCCTTATCCTCCTTACTCCTCATCTTGAAAGGTACCAACATGACCAACCCTCTTACGCGTATTCTTTGCGGCGCGGCCCTCTTTGCCCCGCAGCTGGCCCTTGCACAGACGGCCCCATTGCAAATCGAGGTTCTTGACACGCTGGTTCTTGGCGAACCCCGGGTTGACGGCCTGAAAATAGCCGAGCTGTCAGGTCTGGCCTATGACCAACAGAACAAGCTGCTATACGCGGTGTCTGACAAAGGCCGTATCTTCAGCTTTTCGCTTGATCTGACAGGCGACCGGATTGCCGGGCTGACCCCCCTTTCCGGGCATCAGTTGCGCGACTCCAGCGGCAACGAGATCCGCTATTCCGGGTTCAACGCAGAAGGCATAGCCCTGGCCGATGACGGAACGCTAAGCATCGTCAGCGAGCATGGCCCGCGCATCGCCCGCTTTTCTGCGGACGGCACCTGGCTCGCGGATCTTGCCGTTCCGGCCGCGGTAAGCGACCCAGCGGCGCAGCGAAGCGAAAAAGACGGGCTGGAGTCACTGGCGCACCATCCCGAACTGGGGTTGATGACCGCCCCGGAAGAACCCCTTGCAGCCCAGCCGCGCACAACCCAGACGATCCATGCCGCCAGCGGCGAGGAATTTTCCTATGACACCGCCGAGATCGGCACAACCAGCATCAAGTCACTGGAAGCCTTGCCTGATGGCCGCCTGATGATCCTGGAACGCGATGTCGCAGCCACCGATGGCAGCCTGATCCCCTGGCTTCGCGTTCTTGACCCAGCGAACTGCACCGCCGGGCAGCTTTGCACGACCCAGGTTGCAAGAATCGATCTGCCCAACATTTCCGACGCTGATTTTGAAGGGCTGGCGCAGCTATCGGACGATCTCTTCTTGATTGTCAGCGACGACAAGATCGGCAAAGACCACCGCAGCGTGTTCGCGTTGCTCAGGGTCAATACCGCACCAAAGGGGCAAAGCAGCGACACACCGCCAGCGCAATAAGCATGGTCCGAACCTGTTTCGGTTCTGTTTCGGTTGGGTGATCGTTCAAGCCGCTGTTCGTTCAAACGTGAGCGGGTTTTTTCAGCCCGATGCTGAATAGAACCCTTGGGCGGCGACCGGAAGGCGATAGCCATTTTCAGCGCCCGGATTGCCGGATGACGCTTCACTCGGTGGCAGACCGCCTAACAGCTGCCCTCTCTTGGTTTGCAAATGCACACCAAGAGAGGGCGAAGATGCGGCCAGAATGCAGACCAAGGCGGCCTGCGCAGGGCCCCTCTTGGTGATGCAAGGCATCGCCTGCCGGGCAATGGATGGCCATGTTCAGGGCGCGGATGGCCAAGTCCTTCGTCATCCGGTTGCTGATGGCCCAGCCGATGACCCGGCGGGAAGGCAGGTTCAGAATGAAGGCCAGATAGACCCAGCCTTCTCGCGTCCGGATATAGGTGATGTCACCAGCCCATTTCCGGTTGGGCTGGCTGGGAAACCGGGTCACAGGCACGCGCTGGTGTCGGACGCTGAATCGCCTTCGAAAACCACCTGCGGCCCCACGCCGCCCATCGCGGTAAACCGCCCGCCGTGGTCTACTTCAACAGCAATGAAACCGATCAGCAGATTCGGGCATCAGCTTAACTAAGCCGGAAATTTGTCCAAAGATCGGGGAACAGCTCTGTTTACCTTCAAACACCGTAAGGGATTGCTGCCGCGAAAGCCTATGCCTGGTCCCGATACCAGCATCTCGGGGACACGCGTGCCGCGGGAGCTGGATGCATTGACCCGGATCCATGGCAAGCCTGCCCGCATAGTTTTTGACATTGGCACTGAATTCACCAGCAAAGCGATCCTGAATGGGCAAACAACAATAGGGTCGATATGACTACCAGAATGTCAGGCCTTACTCCTCGCTCGGCAACAAGACCCCGGCAGAAGCGCACCGGGCGTTGGAGATATTTGCTGGCACCGCGCCCGACGCGCTTGCCACACCCGAAACCGACGGCTATCAACCCCAGGGACTCTCGTTATGAACGAGGGACGACCGGAGGGCAGGTCAGCGACCGAAGGGGCACCAGACGTCACGCGGAAAGAATTAAATTCCAATACATCAATGGGTTCTATAGCCCGTGCCGCCGCCATCCTTCGCAGGGCGTCAAACGCCCTCTGGCATTCGAGCGCAGGGCCGCACAAATGAGTTGAGGGGCCGAGGCATAGAAGTCACAAGACCAATCCAACTTTTTCAACACAAGATAAAATCGCCCTAGACTGCAATAGAAGGACTGCCATCCGCGTGATAAAAAAGCGGTTGCAACCGGCATCCCACCAAGTTAAATCCCGCCCACGACAACCCCTGACGCGGAGAGGTGGCAGAGTGGTCGAATGCGGCGGTCTCGAAAACCGTTGTGGGTGAGAGCCCACCCAGGGTTCGAATCCCTGTCTCTCCGCCAATCGCCCTGTAGCGCGTTGATTTTGCTGGGAAAATCTAGGCAGTCCCGCCAACCCGCCCAACAACCCGCCATCGAAAAACTGTTGTTTTCTGGCAACAGTCAGCCAGCTTTTCGGCGCTCCACCCAGTGCCGTTTCAGCCCGTCCCGCCGCGCCTCTGACTTAACCGGCTTGGCAGCTTTCACGGCACGACGCTGGGCATTGTATTCGGCCACCCGATCAGGATTCGCCGCAAACCACTCTCTTTCCTGCGGTGTAGTATACTGCCGATACTCTTCCGTCCGATGCGACCGCAGCACACATTCCACGCAACGGCGGGACAGGCACCAACGTTCGGACACATGTCCCCACTTGCAGGGTTCCCCCGTAAAGTAACGATTGCGACCAAGTGACATAGCAGTGTCCCGGTCGATCTCAGGCCCCCAGTAAAACGTCTCTGGCGGGGCTAGTTTGATCATCGGATACTTCGGCACACCTCTTGGCATCAGCGCCCCCTGACCGGCGTAGGCAGGCTGTGACGGGCCAAGCTGGCATAGACATAGGCAACGGTGACACCAGCTTCCTGCGCCATCCCTGCGGCAGTCTGGTGGCGGGACAGTAAGCCCCGCCAATACTGTTCAAGGAAGGCACGGCGCGCATCAGAAAGCGTCATCACCGCGCCCCCAGTTCACCAGCCTAAGCGCCGCGTCAGGCTCAATACCGGCTTCCTTCGCCAGTGCCAGCCCTTGCACCACGGTTGCCATCGCGCGGGCACGTCCTGACACGTCATAAGCCTGCACAGGCCGCATAACGTCAATCTCGACCTTGCCGCCCAACTTGGCGCTAGCTTCCTCGGCCATCAGCATCGCCATGGGTTGCAACGTCCAGCCTGCCAGATGCCGTTGCGCCTCTCGGATCAGCGGCCCGGTCGTTGCAGGCTCAACCAGCGCGGGCAGCACGCCATAGGCATTCAGGATCGCACCACGGGCAGCGGCAAGATTTTGTGTCGCCATGCTATCGGCAAGGTTCGGCGTCAGGGCTTGCGGCTTCCAATCCTGTTGCGGCGAAGGACCACCCGCAGCAGCGACGTTCACCGACTCCCGCAGCAGCACACGACCGCGCCGCCCCTTGAAGCCCCGCCCCAGCGTTTCCAGATCGGTGCCGGGGGATTCAGGAAACGGCACAACCTGACTGCCGATAGGCGCATTCGCATAGACTTCGGCCAGCGTCGATTCCAGCGTATGCAGCAACTCAGCCGTCAGGCTTGCGCGACGCAGGGGTGATGTGCCCTGCCAAGGATGCGACGGGTCAACGCCGATCTTGAAGTGCAGCACTTCGGCGGCAAGCGCATTCACGGAATAGGCTCCGCCTGCATCGGGGATTGTCAGCCGGTAAGCCCGAATACGCCCATGCCGCGTCGAATAGTCGTAATCAGCAACGGGCAGCAGGCCGTCGTCCCCGAGATACCACAGACATTCGCCACGCAGGGCCATAGCGCGGGCTGTAGAGGCCATGACGTGCCGCGTCAGCAACTCCGCCCCTTGCACGTCAGAGGCTGCCAGCGCGCCTTCCCAGAGGCTCACGCAAGACTGCACGGCGGCAGTTAGATCACCCATGCCGCTATGGCCTGCAATCCAGCTTTCCCGCAGCGCCAGCACTTGCCCTGTGAAACCGCCTTGTGCCGCAGATCGGGTTTCTACCTCGGGTTTCTTTCTGAACCAATCAAACATGCGCAATTCCCGCTTTCCGATATTTCTTCAAGAGTTCAGCCGCCCCCGTTGCCGCAAGCCCATCTGTGCCCGCTCGACGCGACCAACTTTCGGAAATATCCCCGGCAAGGTTAACCGAGTAACGGGAATAGCCCTTGCGGGTGTCAGGATCGGCGTAATAGGCGGCAAGACGGCGATAGGCTTCCTCGACTCCCGCCGTTACTACCTGCCCGCCAATAGTGCAGACAACGCGGTGCCGACCGGGTTGCAATGTGACTTCGCCAAAGTCATTCACTTCGGCAGGATCGCCATCAACAGAGTTGATAATCCACGGATAGGCCGGAGGACGCCAATCAATAGCGCATGGCGCAGATACAATATATTCAATTTCAGCAGTGGACCACCGACAGGCAACATAGGATTCCATCCTTTTCCAAATGGATTCTGGAACGCTTACCGACACGTCAAGCGGCGGCAGAGGATACACAATCGAGATTTCGTTCTCGGATTCGATATAAAGGCTTGTCATGCACGCCACCTGTTCAAAGCGTAGGATTGACCACGAACAGGAATGCGGTCCTGATGCGTTTCAGATCGCAGGTCTAATTGCGTGTCAGGATAGGCAGGCCGCGTGACAAACGACAATTCAAACAGGATTGCGGCAAGAATTGTGCGGATAATCGCATTACCTTCCGCCGGGTCTTCATCCTCAAACTGTTCCGCCTCTTCAACAGCCTCGGGAGGAGCAACACGAAAGCCGGGACTAATACCGACAATAAGTCCCGCAAGGAAGGCATTCAGGAAGTCTTGCCACCAGCTTGTGCGCTGAACCTCTTCTGTAATAATCACATCAAACAGCAAGGCTTCCAACGTGTCATTGAACAGCAGCGTGCCAGCCTTTTTAGAGGCAAGCGGCTTGTCGAACGAATGCCCAACTAGGACGTGAATATCGCGGTCAGGGTCATTGATTGCAAACGACAGGCTGCCCGGAGCAAACTGTTCTTTGCGCGGCTTGCGACCATTGCCACCACTATGGATAACGGCACGCGAATTGTAAGGGAAGCGCCCGGAGAGACGCCGAGTCCCATCAGACTCGGCGCGCAATTCGAGGCCCCCGCTATAGATCGGGAGACCTTCCATATTAAGGGGTGACCGTCAGAACGCGGGTTTGCAAACCACGGGCAACCTGCACGTCAGCCGTCACAAGCCCAGTCAGCACAAGCTGGCCCGATGCCGCCTTGGTGTAGGGATCACGGATCAGGTCAACAGCGCCCCAGAGGCCAAGGAATGCAGGGGCAATACCGTTCACAGTGGTCGTAAGAATGGCAGTATCAGCAGGCACCTGATTAGCCAGCACTGGCTTGATGCCATGCGCGGCCATGCGGTCCAGTTCCGAAACGGCAGTGCCCGAGATCAGCGCATTGTCCAGACCACCCCAGATCGCAGGCGGGAATGCCACACGGACCTGCGCGGGATCGGTAATGGCGTTCGCTTCCATGAACGCAATCACTTCGGCCCGGAAGGCAGCCCACGTTGCAAGTGAGGCAACATCGGTCGCCGTGATGCCATACGTCACAGCACCGGGGATCAAACCCAAAGGCTGGCCAGTGGCACCAGTGCCGTTGATCACAGCATTGTCCAAGGCCGTTGCTATCGCGGCAGACATGTCAGACCGGATCGCCGTTTCCAGACCTGCGCCAGTCATCTTGAGCGACTTCCGGCTCAGGATCATCTGTGCGCCAAGGGTCTGATCCGGCGACAGCACTTTTTCAGTGGTAGCAAAAGCCGTTGCTGCACCCACGTCCGCAAGTTCACCATTGGCCCAGCCAGCAACTGCACCAGCAGTCGCAACTGGATATTCAACGGTTCCCTGCGGAATGTTCACAGACTGAACGCCGATGCGCGCCGCAACCGAGTTCGGGAAAATCCGGGCGATAATGTCGCGCGTTTGCTTTGGCTCATACAGACCGGATGCGACAGTTTCACCCGCGCGTTGTTCAAGGGCCATCAGTGGCAGAGGGATGCCCCGGAACCCGCCTTGCGACCGAAGTTCTTCGACAATCTCTTTGGTCGCGCCTGAAAGCGACGCGCCTTCATCTAGTGCAAGGGCCACCTGCCGAACCTCGAAACGATCCAGCATCTGCGACCATTCCTTATCCGACCGGGTTTCCATCTCTGCCCCGGCTTCCCGACGCTCCGAGTCTTCAGCAATCAGCGCGGCGCGATATTTCACCTCTGCCGTGCGATACTCTTTATCCAGAGCATCCATCGACCGAACTTCATCTTCGGTCGGGTTATCTTTGCCAGCAAGTTCCGAAAGGCTTTGGCGGATTTCGGATTTCCGCAGTTCAATATTTTTGCTTTGCAGCATGGTGTTCCTCAATAATTGCAATATTGCAATTCAAGTAATACCATATTAAGCTGCCATATAAAAATCACCCGAAGGGTCTTCTAATTCATCCAACATGTCCCGACCATATAGCGTTAACGAGAGTAATCCATCTAACTCTTTAACAAATCCTTTGCGAATTGTTGCATTTACAACTGCCTTTGCATTGGTGATCGCTTTGAATCCCATAATCAAACGGATTTCTTCTATATCATTTTGAAAACAACCCGCCGCGTCCTGAATGGCAACCATCAGCTTGGCATGGTCTTTTGATACCAAAAATTCATCATTCGACCATGGCGCTTGAATAAAGCCCCTTTCCCAAATTAATTTCGCATCTGCGATCACTTTCGCATTCATCAGAGTTAGGAGTTCTTCTTCCCGTCCAGCCCATTCATCGAATAAATCCCCGTAGACAGTATCACCTTTTCTTGGTCCAATCCACATCGCAATAATTTCCTCCATTTAACAGATTCAGGATCAGTTCTGCCATTTTTAAAAACCTCACTTTGCGTTTTAACTGCATGGCAAGACTTGCACAGCGCTTGCAAATTGTTCAGGTCATATTCCGCACCGCCCTTACGAACCGGCGTGATATGATCTACCTCAAGCGCGCCACGCGCACCGCATTGCACACAGCACCAGTTGTCACGGCGCAGCACCTCTACACGAACACGTCGCCAGCGTTCGGTTTTAAGTATGTGAGCGCTGTGCCGGTGCCAAGTCATGCCCACGCCACACGCGCAGGACGCCGCTCTGGTGCAGCCATGCGCCTTGCTCCTTCTGCCACCGCCAATACCGTTGCCGACGCTGCGTCGATGCGCCCAAGGCTCCGCTTCTTTGTCAGCTTCTCGTTGCCGCTGTCATCGACCACCACAATCGCCTCAGAGAATGCAGACCGAAGAAGCAGCGACGGCAGGACGCGCACGCGTCGGTCAAACAAAGCAGTGCGGAACCGTTCCACGTCTTCGCCGCCGTCGCGGAATCCGTTTCCTCGGGCAATGAACGGGACGCGCAGACCGGCAGCTTGCAGCCCTTCCCGAAACTCCGCCTCCCGGAACCTATCCCCAACGATGCAGGCAATGGGATATCCATCCAGCTTGTCTAGGACAGCCCTGAACCATGGTCCCGGCGGCACGATCAGGTCGCCCATTGTGAAAATTTCATCGCGCTCTTCCATTTCGATATATCGCTGCCCGACGCCATCAGCCTGCCCACGATCACCAAGGCCGGGATTTCCGGGGAATGCGCCATATGTTTCAAGCCTACCTGTCTGTGGAAAGTAAAACGCCGCTGCCGACATGCTACGGCTGCCACCTAGATCGACGGCACAGACACAAGGCCCTTCGCGCTTGGGCAGGTCGGCCACCTCAGCAGCAAGCCATTCGTCTACCGTGATCAGGACCGAACTTGTTTCAATGTTGACGCGCTCGTTGCGGTTAAGGTTGCGGAACGACGCCAGCGCGGAACCACCTCTGGCGATAGCGCGCTTCGCCTGCGCTACCAACCATTGTGCATCAGAGCCGATACCTTCTTTCGCGCCGGGGTTAGCTATCAGTAGGCTTTCCAGATCATCGGGTGGCAATCCGGGCTGCGGTCTATGCTCTTGCACAAAAGTGCCGGGAGGTGGATTATCCAGCCATCGGCTGAACGGGTTTGCATCATCCGGTGCGCTTGTGCTGATTATGAAGACGCGCCCGTCGCGCTTTCCCAAGCCCGATATAATTGCATTCTCTAGCGCGTCACCCTTGTCGCGATCCCAAGCCGCACGTTCATCAAGGATTGCCAATGTCGGGGCACCACCCAAGACCGAGCGACCATCAGCAGCGATACAACGTGCCAAGCCTCCACCGTTCCCGTTGAACTCCACCTCAAGACGCTGGCCGCGCCGAATGGTGAACTGCGCCTGATCTTCTTCCGCCAGCCCTTCAATGTAGCCCACTAGGAAGTTGAAAGCGATCTTTGCTTGGTCCCGGTTCCGTGCAGCAAATAGAACTTCACGCTTGGGCTGGGGATTGAATACCCCCATCAATTCTGCCAATGCTACACCAGCCGACAAGGCAGTCTTGCCATTGCCGCGACCGATGCTAAGGCAGGCGGCAAGAATGCCATTAGACAGCGCACCACGCAGGAAGTCCTTCTGATACCGCGCCAATTTAACCTGTTTCCCGGCGAGTTTACCCTCGGGAATGCGCAGTTTCTCAATGAATGAAATAGCCTCAGAGGCTTGTTTACTTGGTCTTGCCATCTAATATTTGATCAAATCTTGGAAATGTGAACAGATAACTCCCCCCGCGTATCCCGTCCCCCGAGGGTGCCCTACGGTGGCCCCGACCGTCATTTGACCTTCCGACCACGAACTTGGGCGACGCGCTTAACCATGCCCTTCCACTTGGCGGCAGTGGTCAGACCTTGGAAGTGCCCCGCGACTGGCTTGCCATCTGATCCGACATATCCGAACTCAGACTTGCCTGCATAGGGTGCGACCTGCGCCACATAGACATGATCACCCAATTCCATTGCGTCAATGACCGCGATATTCGCAGCGGTCGGGTCTGAATACTTCTGATCAGGTGCGCCCTTAAGCAGATCAGCAGGCGACGCAGCAACATGAGTTGAATTGGCAAGGTTGCCACTAACCTTGGTCGTTGCGTCCTGATATTCAGAGACGAACTCCTTTGCGGCAGCGCGGGCAATGTCCGTTGCGTCCTTCTCAGCTTGTTCGATCCAATCAGACACTGCGTTAGTGAATGACTTAGTGCTGCCGTTACGGGCCATGGGTAATGCTCCTTTAATATGCGTTATATTATCACAAAGTATGCGGAATGTTTAATCGGCGGGGTGTAGCATTACGCACCTGTAACACGCCGAACCCCAGAGCGTGCAAATCTGCACGCTCTGCACGACCATCTGCACGCATACAAGCCATTGAGAAATATGAGAAAAGTGCCATTTCGTGCAAACGTGCACTTTTCCCTTCCTTTTCTATATATTTCACCATCCACTTATGCATTGTTTGATCCACTATTTTTAATAGAACTTTTTTCCTTTGCACTTTTGCACTTTTGCACGAAAAACAGGCCTAACTAACTGTTTTCATTGAGGTAAATTGCCGTGCAAACTCGCAATAATCTGCACGGAACTGCACGGAACTGCACGGTTTAGACCGTGCAAACCGTTACACCCAGCCATTCAGCGCGGTTTCTAGTTTGTTCGATGCCCTTCATTTTAATCTCAGTGTTGAAAGGTCTGGTCTCCTTCGGCTTTTCGCCGATGCTGTGGCAATATGCTTTGTAACTCTCTCGCAGCACAGAAACCTTCGTTCGTTCGCCATCAACCTGCCGTACGCACGCTGTCCACCATGCCGAGAAAGAATCCCCGGTGGCAAGGAATGCATCCGTTTCCCGGCAAATACTGCCAGGGATACCCAGACCTTCGTTGAGGTATTCCTCCATTCCCTCAAGAATCCATTCGAGGATATGCGGATATTCCTCCACTAGCTTTGCGGGGAGGTCTTTATCAATGTTGTCTTTTTCCACCTTCCGATTAACACCCATCAAGATCAGCCGCCTGTCAATGCCGACAGGACTGTCATATTGCGGCAGCCCGTTCAAAGAAAACATCACTTTAGCAACCGGCGTGAACATTTCCGGGTCCTTGTACATCTTCTGCCCTTCCATGCCACCGCCAGCAACCAGCTTGTTGATTTTAGCAGTGTCCCACTTCGCGTCCGGCTTTACTTCATCGACCAACGCGAACCGCTTCCCTTTCAACATGCGGTTGTAAGTGTTGTGCTTTTCGTAATCCCGAACCATCAGATTGCTTTGGTCGTAGATTATCGCGTAGTCGCCCAGAACATCACAAAGAACCTTGCCAAACGTTGACTTTCCTGTCCCTGACTGCCCCCATATCACAAGGAACTTGTGTTCTTTGATTGAATTGGTGGCGCAATAGCCCGCCCAGCGTTTCAGGAAGGCGATCTTTTCAGCATCATCGCCAGTAATGTGATTTAGTAGATTCTTCCAAAGCGGCGACGGTGACAGAATGTCGCGCACGTTGTATACAATATCTCCCGCACGCTGACACCCGGCCTTTTGGGTCAAGTACTCTGTCCATGCCGACCGCCCCGGCTCAAGCCATTCCCTTTCCCAAACCGTTCCGCCAGTTGGCTCAAGAATGCCGTCACCTTCCGCACGCTCGCGGGTTTCAGTGGCCTCCACAAAGAGAACGCCACCGCCATCATAAGCGAACGGAATGGAACCATCTTCTGGAGCGGCATCCCATTCATGGGATTCATGGACGATGTGCCGCTGGATTTGCAGCGCACGCTCCACTTTTTCGATGAACTGAACGTCACCGAATTTTTTTTCGGCCTGTTCCAGAAGTTCAGAGTCGTGAATGCAGTGTTTCAGAATGAAGTCGCAGCATTCACGAACAAGTTGGAGAACCCCGGTCCTGCTAAGAGTCTCCCATACCACACCGCCTTCACGGTATATCCGAAATCCTTCATTCGGTACGGATTTCAGCGTATGCGGGAACAGCGTTGTCATCCACTTCGCCACAGCGTCGTGCGTGATCGGAGGCTTGAAGTTGCGAAGCTGACTAATGGTGTCGTTATACAACTTGCTTCGACTTAAATCCTTCCAGCGGATCATAATATCTTTGTTATGAAATTTGGTGACTTCCTGCATGTAAGGCACCATAGCGCCCCCCGCAGAGGTTCCCCGCTGATTTGCGTAATCGGCAAAAATCTTTATAGTATTCATTGAGCGATATAGCCTTTCGTTGCTCGCGTCCTTGACAGACAAATTAACTGCAGAGACCCGGAAGCCGTGGAGGGCGCTCCGGGTCTTTTCTTATTCGGCGACGTTCTCTGATTTGAGATTTTTAATCCGACGCATTAAATCGTCCAATCGTTCACTGTAATCGGCCTCTGTGATTCCGCCGTTTCGGTGTTCTTCTTCCAATTCATTGTTTTCTCCAAGGATTGACATCAGAGCTTCAAAATAGCTATTTGAGTTCATCACGCGGCTACCTGATTTCGCTCAACAAATGCAAGAATGTCAGCGGCCTTCCAGTATTTCCGTGTTCGGAAGCGCACGGGCACAGGAAAGCCCATTGCATCGTCGTGCTGCCAACGCCAAAGTGTCATCTCAGAAATGCCGCCGAGCGTTGCTCGAACGTCCTTGGTCGGCATCAGTTTGGTCGTGTCTAGTTCCATGTTTGATCCTCATGTTTTGAATGATTCGGAATGATTTCCGCCGTTCAGAGTTGATAATATATGATGTCAAGTAAAAAATCAAGTTACCGACTATCATTTTTCGCTTGACAGGCAAAAGTGTTGCCAATTTGCCATCATTTCGCGCCTCTTCTCCAACTGATCACCCCGACGGTAGGCCAACTCCACGGCAGAACCTACGCTGTGCGCTAAGGCTATCTCTGCCATATCCCTAGGAAATGCAGTCTTTTCCGCTGCCCAGTCCCTAAACGTAGAGCGCAGACCGTGCGGCACGGCGGGACGCTTGCTAACCCGGTCAAGCCATCGCCCCGGCTCTGCATCGTTCATACGCCGCATGACTGCGGAAAGGGTCATGTCAGACAGCATCCCACCACGGACAGCGGGGAACACATACGGGCTATCATCGCGCCGCTCCAAGCCATTCAGTAGTTTCAGAGCAGCATCTGACAGGGGAACCCTATGCTCCCGCCCTGCCTTCATCCGTGCCGCAGGGATAGTCCACAGGCCCGCAGTTAGGTCCACCTCATCCCAGAGCATTCCTCTGACTTCGCCCGACCGGCTTGCACATAGCGTTAGAAACTCAAGTGCCCGCGCCGCCAACCCTTCACGTTTCTGCAGAGCCGCGAACCACGCTGGCATGTCATCCAGAGTTACGGCTGGCTGATTGTCGCCTCTTGCAATCTTACCGGGCTTCGGCATTACGGCATCAAGATTCCCAGCCCATCGCGCAGGGTTATCACCGGAACGATAGCCTCCGACCGTTGCCCACGCTAGCACAGCTTCAATCCTTCCCCGCAACCTGCTGGCAGTCTCGGTCTTGGTTAGCCAAATCGGCTCAAGCGCTCGCTGCACGTCTCGCACGCCTATGTCACGCACCTGCATGTTGCCCAGCACCGGGCTTGCATAGGTGGCGAGTGTCGCGCGCCATTGTTCCGCGTGCTTGGCATTCGAGAACTCCGCTGACTTCCACAGCAAGAAACGCTTTGCCGCCTCGTTGAACGTGATCGACTGGGCTTGCTCGACCACCACCGCAGCCTTCGCTGCCCGCTTCTCAGCTACAGGGTCATCTCCGTTTGCCACCTTGTCCCGCAATTCCCTTGCCTTCTCGCGTGCCGCTGCCAGCCCCGTGTCAGGGTATGCGCCAAGCCCGATCTCGCGACGCTTGTCACCAATCCTAATTCGCATAAGCCAAGATTTATTACCACTTGGCTGAACTTGAATATTCAATCCCGTTATCCCGCCAACACAATAAACCGTTGGCCTATTATTATGCTTTGGTTTTAAATTTTGAATTTGCGCAGGGCGCATTTCAATTGCTCTTTTTGGCATTACAACCCACCTATCAACCCGCCATACAACCCGCCTAAAATCAGGCTAGGTAATGATACACGATGATAGGCAAAGCGACAAATCAGCGCCACAAGCGATTGAATTTTCTATCGTATTTTATTATCATAGTGTAACACTATTTAACAGAAAGGCCGCCTGTCTCTCCGCCACAATCTCCTTTAAGTTATTGTTTTTACTGCAAAAATTTACGACCTTGGATTTCTATTGCCAATCTAGTGACAGTATTCGCGCGGTAGTTTCAGGGTGCCCACAAGCTTTCCCGCCCGGATGATCGCGAAAACGTGAACCTTTCGCTTGAAGCTTCGGCGAAGTTTGCTCACAATCGCGACGTAACAACATTCTGGAATGGAACAACATTATGGCAGCGATATTCAATCCCGGCGACATTGTGCAACTTAAATCCGGCGGCCCTGCGATGACAATTTCAGAGGTAGAAAGAAGAACTGCGGGCGCTCGCTATACTTGCCAGTGGTTCAAAGGCGCTTCGAAAGAACATGGCTATTTCGAAGAACATACACTCAAACCATATGTAGCACCGTCAACGTAATGACCGAAGACGAAGCGGCCCGTTGGATGTTGGCAGAATACGAAGCGGCGGGTTTTCTCTATCAGGAAGCCGCCGCAAGTCACCTGTTCCAACTTAACGATGAAACCTTTGCGTATTTCGACAAGTCTTCGAACCTATGCGTCGGCAAAGGCGTGTTGAAGATTTTCAACAAGCTTACTCCCGAAGCCGTTTACGAACGGGCGGGTAAGTTTTGGCGCATTCGACTTGAAACCGATCAACCCGGACGGCAACAATGAATGACGTTATTTCGGATATTCTTACGGGCTTAGGCTTGGTAATCACATTAGGCGGGGCGTGGATAACCGCCCGCGCGGTCATTTTGAAGGAAGCCGATGCAATCAATGTCGGGATTTCGCGTTGGGCTGACGAAGAAGAAGAAAAAAATGTTGAATTGCCCATGGTGCAGAACTTGCTTGCATCTTCGCGCGGGGCACGTCGCGGCCTGTTGCTCATTGCAGGCGGAACCGCGCTGCAAATCGTTCCGATAGCGTTTCGCCTGATTTCGTTGGTAATCGCATAAAAAAGCCCCGGCGCTTCGCAGCAACCGGGGCAGTCGGTCCAAGTTGGCCCTTGGATTTCAGAAACAGGCTTCGGGGATGCCCACAATCAAGCGGTCGGCGTCGGGGTCAACGCCCGCAGCAACAGCCGCTTGGCGCAGAGTTTGCCCTTGGGCGACCCGAACCACCTGACAGGCCGGGAAGCCCCGCAGCGGGTCAGACAGCGCGGCCCCTGACAGCCAAACGATATGCGCGGCCCGTTCGTCTAGCTTGGACTGCGCCTGCGGTGCCACAAGCGGCGCTGCGGGCACGTCATGGGCTACCAGCAAGGGCAGACAGCCCGCAGCGACAGCCAACGACAGGTCGGGCGGCACGTCGTCCAGCCCGCAGATAGTCGATGTATTGTTTCACTGTCAACTTCCTCCGGTGGCAGGATCCCCGTCAACCATGACAATAGCCGGGCAATCGGGGCAGTCGTCGGAACAAAGGTCCAATGGGCGAGCGAACCCGTGGCCGATGTACTGGGCCGCGCGGCGGATTGCGTCCTGCGCACTGCGTTCACGCTGCGAACGTCCATTCTTGTTTGGAAAGGCCCAACTCTGGCGCTCATGCGGAGACCGACCGCTGTAAGGGGTCCATTGCCAGTTGGTTGGTCCGCAAATGCCTTCTGGATCATAGGGCACAACGAGGGCGAGCATCGTAGGGCCATCAAACCCAATATATACGCTGTTCTTGGCAGGCACGAACGTCAGAGTCATCTTTTCCATGTCTCGCTTTCCTACAACTGTGTTTCGTTTCCGTCCGACCGGGGGGGCGGCTGTATAGTTCTGCTGAGTTTTGGTCCGTTTTCCGCAAACTCCCATTATGAAGCGCTTATAGGAAAAGAACCGGCATTTGCTTCGAAACTCAGCAAACTCAGCAGAACTATACACAGGGTGTAGCCGCCCCAGTCGAAAGTGGGGCGGCCTGTTTGGTTCACGATTGCACTGATCTCACGCTTGCTTCCGCAATTCCGCTGTACTCGCGGCCTGAATTTACCGTTGGGCATCCGGGCAGAATTTCAGCAGCTTGCGCTTGCGCAGATCGAGCACGCCGTTATCTACGCCCAAGAGGTTTTCGTCTGCATCCAACTCTGATGCCGATACCGTCATACCGTCATGCGTCCATGCAACGGCAACCGCAGCAGAACGGATACATTGAAAGCTTCAACGGCAGCCTGCGGGATGAGTGCCTGAACGAGGAGAAATTCGACACCTTCGCTGACTTCCGTCAAATGCTGGCGCTGTGGCGCTACGATTACAACAACGTCAGGCCGCACTCCTCGCTCGGCAACAAGCCCCCCGCAGAAGCGCGCCGGGCGCTTGAGCTATTTGAGGGCACCGCGCCGGCGCGCTTGCCACACCCGAAACCGACGACTATCAACCTCAAGGACTCTCGTTATGACCGGGGGACGACCGGGGGGCATGTATGAACTGCCTTCCCCTGCAAGTGATTTGTTGATGTGCCGCAAACCCTGCTCCTATGTATTCGGTCTTTCTCGGGGCCCTTTGGTTTGCCCCTGA